>CAZAOR010000427.1:0-2722 GCA_964486805.1 uncultured Sediminibacterium sp.
CAAATCGGCTAATCAGTGCGTTATCCCTGCCGGGAAGCAAGATATTCCTGGAGCATCAGGGCAGCTGCTATCTGGTCAATATTGCCTTTTACCCGTCGGTCTTTCTTTTTCATGCCCATGTCGAGCATGGCCCGGCTGGCCATTTTAGAGGTAAACCGTTCATCCACCGTTTCAATCGGGATTGCCGGAAATTTTTTCCGCATCTGGCGGATAAATGCCTGCACAAGCGGCGTGGCATGGGTAGGGCTATCATCCAGGTTGAGAGGCTCTCCGATCAAAATCCGCTCAACCGCTTCACTCGCAAGGTATTTAACCAGAAAATCCATCAGGGTATGGGTGGAAACGGTCGTTAAAGCCGTGGCGATCATCTGGAGGGGGTCGGTAACAGCAATACCCGTTCTTTTGGCGCCATAATCAATGCAAAGAATGCGGGACATGGCGGAAAGGTAGAAGGAAAAATGAAAAGTGAAAAGTGAAAAATCGTAATGCAGTGCAAATCCCGCCAAAGCGAATCGATCGTCGGAACGAAAAAAGTGAATAGTGAAAAGTCAATTGTGCATATCGAAGCGAATAGCAAAGACCCATTTCTAAAGGCTGTTCAAAAAAACATCCCCGGTTACCAATAAGCCGAATACTACGCTTGCGATACCGTTAGCCGTCATAAAAGCGATATTGACCCGGCTGAGATCGTTCGGTTTTACAATGCTGTGCTGATACAACAGCATGCCGATGAAAACCAGGATCCCCAGCCAATAAAGCCAGTGAAATCCGCCCAGCACGCCTGCCAAAACAACAAAACCAGCACTCAGCAGGTGCAGGAAGGAGGACACCTGTAAAGCAGATCCCTTTCCCAGTACACTGGGAATGGAATACAGATTCTGGGAGCGGTCGAACTCCACATCCTGTAATGCATAGATCACATCAAAACCGCTTACCCAGCAGATCACGGCTCCTGAAAACAGCAGAGGGAGCCAGTTAAATACCCCGGTGACAGCCAGGTAGGCCCCGATAGGCGCAAGAGAAAGTCCTAATCCCAGTACCAGGTGGCAGAGCGGTGTAAATCTTTTGGTATAACTGTAAAACAGGATAACAAAAAGCGCGACCGGTGAGAGGTAAAAACAAACCGGGTTAATGAACCAGGTTGCCAATACAAATAAAATACAGTTGACCATTACGAAAAGGAGGGCGCTGTTGGCGGAGATGATGCCCGCAGGAATTTCCCGGATCGCCGTTCTTGGATTCCTTGCATCAAAATGCCTGTCGAGGTAGCGATTAAAAGCCATGGCAGCACTTCTTGCCGTTACCATGCAAAGCAGAACCAGCAGGAACAGTTTTCCGCAGGCTGCCGGAGTTGGCAGGATGGGTTGCCCCAATAACCTGCCCTGCATAATGTGCCGGGAGGCGGGCAGCCCCTTTCCCAATAAACCCAGACAGAAGCCGATGATGGCAAAAGGCAGGGCAAAAATGGTGTGGGAGAATTTTACAAGGCTGAGATACTGTTTGAGTGTGGTCATATTTGTTTCTTTAATTGGCAGATGCCCGGACCATCTCCCAAAGTACGATGCCGGCGGCAACAGAGATATTCAATGAGTGCTTCATACCGAATTGCGGTATTTCGATACTGCCATCGCATACTCCAAGAACAGGATCCGCTACACCCGCTACTTCATTACCGAAAACCAGGGCGAAAGGATGTTCCGGCACCTGAAAATCAGGCAATAATACACTTTGATCCGTTTGTTCAACGGCATAAATCAGGTAGCCTTCCTGCTTTAGTGCAAGCAATGCGGAGAGGGTATCCGGGAAATAGGTCCATTGAACCGTTTCGGTAGCGCCCAAAGCCGTTTTCTGGATATCCCGGTGTGGGGGCCTGGGTGTATAGCCGCATAGATACACTCCGGCAATCAGGAATGCATCCGCTGTACGGAATACACTACCTACATTGTGCATGCTGCGGATATTATCCAGCACTACCACGATGGGATGTTTGTGGGCAGCCCGGAACTGGGTTACTGAAAGCCTTCCCAGTTCCTCCATGGCACGTTTTCGCATGAGGCAAAGGTAATCCCATCCATTCATAAAATCCCCTCGGTCGAACGGACAGGATTGTGTATATTTCCTTGTTCACCAAAACATTAATCACATGAGAAAAACCACCCCCTTTTGGGTGTCGATGCTCTGCGGCACCTCTCCTGGCACTATCCCAGGAAAAGATTGATGGGAGCATGATGCAGAAGATCAGGCAGGAAGGCCTGGAGCATTCACAGGTAATGGAAATTGCCTACCACCTCACTGATGCAAGCGGCCCCCGGCTCACCAATTCACCCGGTTTCATGCGCGCCGCAAATTATGCCAAAACGACATTGGCGGACTGGGGACTCGTGAATTCCCACCTCGACCCCTGGGGAGAGTTTGGCAAAGGCTGGCAACTGAATAAAAGCTATGTGGCACTCACCGCTCCCTATTACAAACCATTGATCGCTTATCCCAAAGCCTGGTGTGCCGGTACCAAGGGATTACAAAACGGAACGATCCTGGTGCTTGATATCAAAGACTCCACCGATCTCGACAAATACAAAGGACAATTGAAAGGCAAAATCCTGATCATGGATCAGCCCATGAGATATGAATTGAGTTACCAACCCGATGCTACCCGATATACCGATGAGGAACTGGCGAAGATGGCTGCTGCAGAAGCACAGGCTCCCCGTGGCGGAAGACC
>CAZAOR010000428.1:0-3862 GCA_964486805.1 uncultured Sediminibacterium sp.
ACGCTGAATTCATGTATTTTTTGCCGGAATGTTGGAATTCGGAAAAACAAAATCAAAATTATAAAGATAGCCAGCCGAAAACCAAAGCCCTGAAAGCGCCCAAAACGTGCAATAGTTTTTTTGGTACCGATAGCCGAAAAAATCCAATAGCCAATAAACGAAAGCCAAAAGATTCCAACCAGTATTGGATAGATAGCATTGTTATCAGTATGAATCATATCGTAAAGGTAGTAATTTTAAGATTTTTCTGTTTTCAATTTTACCATAATTTATATTATGTAAAGTAAAATTTTAAAAGAAAGGGATGCCTTCCGACACCCCTTTCCAAATTTACTTGTTGCTATCCAGGAATGCGTTTACCTTGGCAAGGGTTCTTTTAATTGCCTCATCTTTCGGATTTAGCTCTACTACTTTATCCAGGTAAGGCTTTGCCTTTAAATACAGAACTTTTATTTGCTGGGTCATTTGATCGTATCTCTTACTCTCGGCTGGCGTATTGCCCAGTTTATTCATTATATCAAATGTATCCTTAGCCTCGCTTATGTATATAGCGCCCAGGTTATTATATGCGTTAGCATTTTTAGGGTTCAGGCTTATGCATTTATTATAAAACTCAATTGCAGAGTCAACTTTACCGCTTTGGCTATACGCTAATCCTTTTACAAACCAGGCACCATCGTTTTTCGGGTCGCTTTCAAGTAAGCCGTTAATATACTGAATAGCATCAGCATACTTTTCGGCATCCAATAGTTGTAAAACCTTTACTCGCAATAAATTTGGATCTTTGGGGTATTTGGCTAACCCATCATTAAGCACTTTACGGGCAGTAACTGTATCGCCTGCATTTTTTAAAGCCTGGCCGTAATAATAATATACTATGGCTGAATCTTCAACAGCCAACCAATCTTTACATATATCAACTTCCAATTTCTTATCTCCAGCATTTTCAGCAGCTTGCGCTCCATACTTTAATGCAGTGCTTAAATCAATACTTGGCTTTTTATTTTTGCCCTCATATATACCATCAATGTCTTTCATGGCATAAAAAAACTGAGCCGATTGAGCATAGTTCGCTTTTTGATATTGTATTACCCCTTCGTTAAAAGTTAAGGTACTTAAATCCTTAAGTATATCGAATACATCGCTCCAATCTTTAAATTTAGGGTCGGCCAGGTCATATAGCTTTTTAAAGGCTTTTACCGATTCAAGTCCTGCTGCGCCGTATTTTTTCTTTAATACTGAGTCCTGGAAAATCATTTTATACAATTTCCCCCTGTAAAACCATGTTTTCGATAAATTCATGGTGCTTTCGTTGGTAATTGCCTCATCAGTGCATTTAATAGCACTTTCTAAATCGTTGGGGCCACCACCTTCAGTATAGGTATTCATGGCATTCCATACACAAATATTATTACCGCTTTGCGCCTTGCCTATCATTACAACTGCCGCTAATGCAACAGCTAATACAATCTTTTTCATTCGGTTATGTTTTATGGTTTATTGATGTATTTTGGGTTTATTCAGCAGTTTCGCCCGAGTCGTCCATGGCGCCAAGTTCGCCATCTTCTTCGGCATTATAGGTAAGCTTGCCATTTTCTATTTTGGCTACAGCCGCAATAGCATCTTTAGCGTCCAGCTTAATAATTCGCACACCTTGTGTGGCGCGCCCCATTATACGCAACTGGTCTACACCTATCCTGATAGCGATACCTGATTTATTAATAATCATAACATGGTCGTTATCAGTAACATTTAGTATCGCAATTAAAGCTCCGGTTTTTTCGGTAACACTAATTGTTTTTACTCCTTTTCCGCCCCGGTTAGTAATGCGGTAATCTTCAATATCGCTGCGTTTGCCATATCCTTTGGCTGACAATACCATAATGGTTTCGGCCTTGTTTTCCGGATTCACAGTAATCATGCCAATAATCTCATCATTATCATCTTCAAGGGTAACGCCACGTACACCAGCGGCATTACGTCCTACAGCTCTAACCGTATCATCATGAAAACGAATGGCTTTTCCCGCTTTGGTAGCTATTACAATTTCGCTGGCACCTGTGGTTAACGAAACCTGTACCAACTCATCCCCTTCGCGGATATCAATAGCATTTACCCCACCAGTACGCACATTCGAATAGGCTTTCAGGGTAGTTTTCTTAATAGTGCCTTTCTTGGTACAGAAAATAACGAAATTACTATCCAGGTAAATTTCATCTTCCAGGTTTTTAACTGGTATGTAAGCCATTATCTTATCTTCTTTAGGTATACTAATAAGATTTTGAATGGCCCTGCCTTTACCGGTTTTCTCGCCTTCAGGTATATTATACACCTTTAGCCAGAAACATCTGCCAAGCTGAGTAAAGAATAAAATATAGTTATGGTTGGTAGCCAAAAACATGTGTTCAATAAAGTCCTCATCGCGTGTAGCGCCACCTTTACTGCCGCGTCCTCCCCTATTTTGTGTTTTATATTCTGCTGATGGAGTGCGTTTTATATATCCCAAGTGAGAAATTGTTACAACTACTTCATCATCGGCAATCAGGTCTTCCATATTAAAGTCGCCGGCGGCATACTCTATATTTGTACGGCGTGCATCGCCGTATTTTTCGCGCACCTCGGCTAATTCGTCTTTAATAATCTGCATCCTTAAAGGCTCTTCAGCCAATACGCGTTTTAACCATTCAATGGTTTTCATCAGTTCGGTATATTCTTCGCGTATTTTATCTCTTTCAAGGCCGGTTAACCGCTGCAAACGCATATCCAGTATCGCCTTAGCCTGAATTTCCGACAGGGCAAACTTGCTCATTAACCCGGCTTTTGCCACATCGGCATCTTCCGAGCTCCTTATCAGTGCTATTACTTCATCTAAATGGTCAATGGCAATCAGTAACCCTTCTAAAATATGGGCACGCTCTTCGGCCTTTTTAAGTTCCCATTGCGTACGGCGTACAACCACTTCGTGGCGGAACTCCACAAAGTGCCTGATCATATCTTTAAGGTTCAGCAGGTAGGGGCGGCCTTTTACCAGGGCCACATTATTAACCCCAAAAGAAGTTTGTAGGCTGGTAAGTGCAAATAACTGATTTAGAACTACATTTGATATTGCATCGCGTTTCAGTTCAACCACTACTCTAATACCATTTCTGTCCGACTCATCGCGTACTTCGCTTATGCCTTCAATCTTCTTTTCGTCACCCAGTTCGGCTATTTTTTTAACCAGTTCGCTTTTTACAACCTGGTAGGGTACTTCTGATATGATAATTTGCTCACGGCCATTATCAAGGGTTTCAATTTCGGCTTTGCCACGCAGTACCACCTTGCCCCGGCCTGTTAAAAACGCCTGCCTTACCCCATCGTAACCATAAATAGTACCCCCGGTAGGAAAATCAGGAGCTTTAACAACTGTCATCAGGTCATCAATGCTAACTTCCGGGTTATCAATATATTTTGCTATTCCGTCAACAATCTCGGCCAGGTTATGCGGCAGCATGTTGGTAGCCATGCCCACTGCTATACCCGATGCACCGTTAATAAGCAAATTGGGTATTCGTGAAGGCAAAACGGTGGGTTCTTCAAGGCTATCGTCAAAATTCAATTGAAAATCAACCGTTTCTTTTTCAATATCCTCCATCATTGCCTCTGCAAAACGGTGCAGGCGAACTTCGGTATAACGCATCGCTGCCGGCGGGTCGCCGTCCTGGGTACCAAAATTACCCTGGCTGTCAACCAGCAGGTAACGCATGGTAAAATCCTGCGCCATACGCACTACAGTATCATAAATGGCCTTGTCACCGTGCGGGTGATATTTGCCCATTACTTCCCCTACAATACGCGCGCTTTTTTTAAAAGGCTTATTACT
>CAZAOR010000429.1:0-3425 GCA_964486805.1 uncultured Sediminibacterium sp.
AGGTCAATCCGGTTATGGCTTTTCGCCATCCTTCCACCAATGCACCTGCATGGGGGCAGGCAATGGTGTATGATATAGGGCTGCCTGCTGATTATCCAAACACGCCGGTGGAAATGATCTCGG
The DNA here is from genome assembly GCA_964486805.1 of uncultured Sediminibacterium sp. GTDB lineage: Bacteria > Bacteroidota > Bacteroidia > Chitinophagales > Chitinophagaceae > Sediminibacterium. The sequence continues at coordinate 124 of CAZAOR010000429.1, forward strand.
TATCCAGTGTGGAGCAACTTACGCAAGCCTGGTTACAATGTATAACAGATCAACAATGGAATATCAATGCGTTAAAGCCAGTGGGGGATCCTGCTAAGGAAGCGTCATTTGCCGGATTCCAGAAACAAGCCGGTCTATTGTCTGCACTGGTAGCGAAATACGGGGTAAACCCCGATGAAAAACCTGTGCGGGACTATATTCTAACGCAATTACCTGCCTGGGCCAGGCCTGTGGTTGATGAAAAAGGGAATATTCTGCTCCGGTTTGGAAGCGGTAAGCAGCATATAGCATTTGTTGCACACATGGATGAAGTGGGGTTCCTGGTAGATTCGATTTTAGCGGATGGAAGGTTAGTTGTAAAAGACGTGGGTGGATTTTTTAATTGGATTTGGGAAGCCCATAGTGCCCTGGTGCATGTGGCCGATAAGGATATTGTTGCCGTATTCGAACCGCGCAAGGATTATATGCGGGCAACAAAGCGCTTTAATAGCGGGATACCGCTATTGGTTTATGCCGGCTTTCATTCGAAAGAAGAAGCGATTGCGGCAGGCGTAAAGCCTGGACTCACCACTGTCACCATGCCTAAAAAAATGATCCGTTTGAGCGAAACCAAAGCAGCTGCCAGAGGATTTGATGACAGGGTGGGTTGCGCCGCTTTATTAATGGCGCTGGAACAGGTAAAACCGGAACAACTGCCTTATACCGTGACCTTTATTTGGTCAGTGGGAGAAGAAGTGGGTTTACTGGGATCTACTTATGCCGAACAATACTTAAAGGATCTCAGTATCGGTTACCCGATTGACACCTATGTTTCATCTGATGCACCCATGGAATCAAAAATATACGGCTATTGCCCCCTGGGTAATGGAGCGGTTATCCGGGTATTGGAAAGCATCAATTTCGTCAGCAGAAACAATCTGAAATCCCTGCAGCAACTTGCGGCGGCAAAAGCGGTGAAAATTCAATACGGGATGACCGCCGGCGGTACGGATGGGCAGGGGTTTTTAAGCAACGGCATACCGTCTGTTCCAATATCCTGGCCAGGCAGATATTCTCATTCGCCAGTAGAAGTAATGGATTTTAGAGATATGCAGCGTTTGGTACAATTAATCCAGGCCATTATGCTGGATCGTTCAGCGAAATAGGCCTGGCCGGTTCAGGCGGATTGCAACACCGGTCCATCAATCCATTAAAAATCACCCATACCATGCCAAAGTATTTAGTTTTTGTTTTGTTTTCGCTTCAGCCGATCACCTCCTTTTCTCAAACCCAGGTGAGTTCGGCGCAAATAGCCAGTGCGGAAAAAATGTTCGGACTTTCCTTTAGTGAAGCCAAAAGAGATTCCATGCTGCGTATATTATCGGATAAAATCAAAACCTATCGCTATATACACGCTGCCAATCTCGAAAATAATGTCCCCTTTCCCCTTTGGTATAATCCTGTACTGCCCGGCATGGTGGTTCAGGAAAACACCGGTACTTCCAAATTTGTTATCCCGGATAATGTGGCGTTACCAAAGAACCTGAATGAGCTTGCTTTCTATAGTATTCCCCGGTTGGCATCGCTTATCCGGCATAAAAAGATTTCCTCTCAAAAATTAACCGCCTTCTTTTTGGACCGATTGAAAAAATATGGACCGGTATTACATTGTGTGATTGAATACACGGATTCAATCGCATTGGCACAGGCAAAGAAAGCGGATGAAGAAATCGCCAAAGGAATTTATCGGGGGCTGTTACAGGGCATACCTTATGGCATCAAGGATCTGTTTGCCGTGAAAGGAACGCATACAACCTGGGGAACACCCCCTTATAGAAACCAGGTGGTAGATCAAACCTGTTTTGCGGCAAGCCAGTTGGAAAAAGCGGGCGCCGTACTCGTGGCGAAATTATCCCTGGGTGAACTGGCAATGGATGATGTGTGGTTTGGCGGATTAACCCGCAATCCCTGGGATACCAGCAAGGGTTCCGGAGGCTCTTCCGCCGGTTCTGCCGCTGCCACTGCAGCAGGTTTGGTGCCATTTGCCATCGGAACAGAAACCTATGGCTCAATCGTAGACCCTTCCATGCGTTGCGGGGTAACCGGACTTCGGCCTACTTACGGCAGCATTGCCAAAACCGGGGCCATGAACCTGGCCTGGAGTTCCGATAAGATCGGCCCGCTTTGCCATTCTGCAGAAGATGCCGCCATTGTGTTCAATTACCTGCATGGGGCAGATGACAAGGACCGGTCATCTATCAACGCGGCCTTTCAGTATACCGGTGTGGTGGATATGCATCAGCTTAAGATTGCGTACATCAAGAATTATATGGATACACTGCCAGCTGCCAGTACCGAAAGGCAAACGCTGGCGGTATTGGAAAAAATGGGCGCACAGATACAGGCCATCGATTTTCCGGACAGCCTGCATGCAGACGAGATTCTTTCCTTAATAATCGGGGTCGAATCGGCTGCCGCGTTTGATCCGCTTACACGGTCCAACCAGGATGATGCGATGGTGCAGCAAAATAAAGACCGCTGGCCCAACACCTTCCGAACATCGCGGTTCGTACCGGCTGTGGAATATATCAATGCCTGCCGGTTGCGCTATGAAATCATGCAAAAAATGGACCCCGTAATCGATGCCTATGATATCATCATTGCACCTCCCGAAACCGGCGAACAATTGGCCATCACCAATCTAACCGGTAATCCTTCAGTAACCATTCCAAACGGGTTTGATGAGAAAGGGATGCCCACGAGTATATCCTTTATCGGCAAACATTTCGGGGAAGCAACATTGCTGGCTTTTGTAAAAAAATACCAGGAAGCCACCGGCTTTCATACAAAGCATCCACCAAAATTTAAATGACCGAACCGGGCTAATACGCTTTACGGCTTTGTAAAAATGTTTTTGGGCAGCATGGCATGTACGCCGACATTGCCATCAACCAACTCTGTGATATTGACATCTGCAGCGACACTGCAAAGCATGTAAGCCTGTGGTACGGATAAGTGTTTTTCTTCCACCAGGTATTGGATCATCTCACGCACTGCTATACGCGTAGCAGCATTCAGATCCCTGTCGCAACCCATGGTGATGATATGTGTTGGGCTTTCTGCTCTCGGCCAGTGAATGGTTTTGCCCTTATGAACGATGAATTGCAAATGGCCAACCAGGGAAGTTTCAATGGCGGTAATATCCACTTCCCCGTTCCCCTGTGCTGCGTGCCCATCGCCGATTTCAAACAGGGCGCCTTTTACATGAACAGGAAGAAACAGGGAAGTACCTGCCACCAATTCCTTATTATCGAGGTTACCCC
>CAZAOR010000430.1:0-3934 GCA_964486805.1 uncultured Sediminibacterium sp.
TATCAATGGACACAATGGATTTTCCTGCAACTCTTTCATGGTTTTTATGATCGTATTGCCGGTAAAGCCCGTCCTATCCGGGATTTAGAAGCCGCATTTGCTGCGAACGGAAATGCAGAACATGAATGCCCGGGGGATCCCAATATCCGGTTCACGGCAGAAACCTGGCAGCAATTCAGTTACCCGCAACAGCAGGAAATATTGATGCATTACCGCCTGGCCTATTGCGGCTATGGTGAAGTGAACTGGTGTGAAGCCCTGGGTACGGTGCTGGCGAATGATGAAGTGATCAATGGCGTGAGTGAGCGCGGCGGTCACCCGGTGGTCAAGAAAAAGCTGCGGCAATGGTATCTGCGCATTACCGAATATGCTGACCGGCTCCTGGCAGGATTGAACACGATCGAGTTCAGTGAGGCGATGAAAGAGATGCAGACGAACTGGATCGGTAAAAGCTATGGTGCGGAAATCGATTTCGCTGTCAGGACGGAATCCGGAAAAGCTGTTCCGCCCCTGCGGGTATATACCACCCGGCCCGATACGATTTTCGGGGTGGATTTTATGGTGATCGCTCCCGAACATACCATCATTCCGGATATTACCAGTGCCGCCCAGGCAAAAGCGGTGGATGAATACCTGGCCTATGTAAAAAGCCGGAGTGAACGGGAACGACAGGCAGAGAAGAAAATATCCGGCTGCTTTACGGGCGGCTATGCCATTAACCCCTTTAACGGCCAGGAAATTCCGATCTGGATATCCGAATATGTTTTGGCCGGATACGGAACGGGTGCGATCATGGCGGTACCCTGCGGTGATGAGCGCGACTTTAAATTCGCCAGGCATTTCAATATCCCTATTACCAATATCATCGGGCATCATTACAACGGCGAAGAAGCCAATCCTACCAAAGAGGCAGTACTCGAGAACAGCGGATTCCTGGATGGGATGCTGATGCGGGATGCGATCAATACCGTGATCAGCAGGCTGGAAGAAATAGGTATCGGCCAGCGCAAGACCCATTATAAAATGCGGGATGCCGCATTCAGCCGCCAACGTTACTGGGGTGAACCCTTTCCGATACAGTGGAACAACGGGATCGCGATACCACTGCCCGAATCGGAACTGCCCCTGCTCTTACCCAACGTGGAATCCTACAGCCCCGGCCCGGAAGGGGAGGGTCCATTGGCCAATATCCGCGAATGGCAAGACCGCGAATTGGAAACCAATACCATGCCCGGTTATGCCGGCAGCAGTTGGTATTTTCTGCGTTATATGGACCCGCATAATACGGAAAGCTTTTGCGACCGCAAACTCAGCGATTACTGGAACCAGGTGGATGTATATGTGGGAGGTACCGAACATGCTGTGGGGCATTTATTGTATAGTCGTATGTGGACCAAGGTCCTGTATGATTTAGGACATATTGGTTTTGAAGAACCCTTCCGGAAACTGCTGAACCAGGGAATGATACAGGGCAGCAGCAGGTTTGTGTACCGAAAGCATGGAACACAAACTTTTGTATCCAAAGGCCTGGTGGAAAACATGGAAGAGGTAGATCCGATCCGGGTAGATGTAAACCTGGTGAACGGATTTGAACTGGATACCGAAGCCTTCAAGAAATGGCGCAATAACGAACATGCGGATGCTGTATTTATGCTGGAAGACGGCAAATACATCTGTGGTGCGGAAGTGGAGAAAATGTCCAAATCCAAGTTCAACACAGTTGACCCCACGGATCTGGTGGAAAAATTCGGTGCGGATACCTTCCGGATGTATGAGATGTTCCTGGGCCCGGTAGAACAAAGCAAACCCTGGGATACCAAGGGGATTGAAGGGGTACACCGGTTCCTGAAAAAATTGTGGCGACTTTTTTATGATGAACAAAAAGGCCGGATCTGGAACCAGGAAACCCCAACTCCGGCGGAATGGAAAGTATTACACCGGACCATTAAAAAAATTGAAGAGGATACGGAACGTTTCAGTTTCAATACAGCAGTTAGTGCTTTCATGATCTGTGTCAATGAACTGGCCGACCTGCATTGCCATAAGCAGGCCATCCTCGAACCCCTGGTGATCTTATTAGCGCCTTATGCACCGCATATCGCAGAAGAACTTTACCAGGCATTACATGGATCGGCCGATGCAGCGCATTCTGTACTGGATGCTGCTTTCCCGGTATTCGATCCCAAATACCTGGTGGAATCCGAAAAGGAATATCCTGTCAGCATCAATGGTAAACTGCGCACCAGCCTGACAATTTCCCTGGATGCGACACAGGCAGAGGTGGAAGCTGCTGTCCTGGCCAATGAACTGGTACAAAAATGGATGGAAGGCAAGCCTTTGAAAAAACTGATTTATGTGAAAGGTAAGATGATTAACGTGGTAGTGTAGGGGAATTGGCGCATTGCTGTTGGCATTTGGCTGATATGCTTATTCCTTCCTGTTCATCCTTACCATCATCACTAACGGAGCCATCTCAAAACGATCAGGTATATCATATTTCACCGCCGCTCATCCATTCCGGTTTGGATTTCTGTTTTTTGATTTTTGAATGCTTTATCTTGTAGCAGCTAAAATAATACTGCTATGCGTTCCCTATTTTTTGCGGCTGGCCTTTTCGTCACTCTTAGCCTGCAGGCACAATCGGATGAACCTTATTTTCTATCCAATCCCTGCCTGAGTCCGGATGGCAGTACGGTAGTCTTCAGTTTTGAAGGCGATCTTTGGAAAGCACCGGTGGCAACGGGCGAGGCTGTCCGGTTAACGGCCATGCAGGGATATGAAACCACCCCCCGTATTTCACCGGATGGGAAATGGCTGGCCTTCACTGGCCGCCAGTTAGGGAATGCCGACGTATATGTGATGCCGCTGGCCGGCGGCGAGATCAAGCAACTCACCTGGCACAGTGCCAATGATGAAGTGAATAGCTGGAGCTGGGACAGCAAAACCATCTACTTTACTTCTACCCGAACCGGTCAGTTATCCGGCTATACCGTATCCCTGTATGGAGGTACGCCCCGGCGATTATTCGGCGATCACTTCTTTCTCTTCGACCATGGTTTATTCGAGCATCCGAAAACCGGAGATATCTATTTCAACGATACCTGGGAAAGCAGTAACCAGGTAGCCCGTAAACATTATAAGGGCCCCTTCAATCCGGATATCCAGTCCTATAATCTCAAAACAGGCGTTTATCACAAGTACACCGACTGGATCGGGAAAGATTTTGGTACTTCGATTGATCGCCAGGGGAATGTGTATTTTATTTCGGATGAGGGTAATGAGGAATATAATCTCTACACCTTTGAAAATGGCAGGAAAACAGCGCTGACCCAATTTCCTTCCTCTATTAAAACGCCGATTGTAAATGCCGATGGGGGGAAAGTGGTGTTTGAAAAAAACTACCAGTTATGGATTTACGATGTGTCTGCGAAAAATACCCAAAAGATTGCGATACACCTGCCAAGAAACCCTGTATTGCCGGCCTTACGTGATTTCCAGGTAACGCATGCCATCACCAACTTCGATGTATCACCGGACGGTAAAAAGATCGCTTTCACTTCCCGCGGGGAAATTTTTGTGAGCGATCCGGAAGGGAAATTTGTGCAGCATATCGACAAAAAAAATACGGAAAGGGCGCGGGAAGTTAAATGGCTGGCCGATAATAAAACCCTGCTATTCAATGAAACCGATGGCGGCTACCTGAACCTGTATACTATAGCGGCGGATGGCAGTGCCGGCATGAAAGAACTGACCCATGAAAACCGGGATAACCGTTCGATTACCTTGAACGCTAAGCATACACAGGCAGTATATCTGAGTGGCCGGGATGAAGTGCGTTTGCTGGACCTGAAAACCATGCAGAGCAGAACCATCGTCAAAGATGAGATATGGGCGTTCCAGGGTTCCGCACCCGGTTTCTCCCCCAATGGGGAAT
>CAZAOR010000431.1:0-3760 GCA_964486805.1 uncultured Sediminibacterium sp.
GGCGAACCGAAGCCGCCCTGGAAGGGGTTCCCCCCGATCCGGTTGTCCGGCAAAAAATACTGGGGCAATCCAGGCTTCCGGATCAGTTCCTGCTGAATTTTTCCGGGGGTAACAGCTTCAGACTCCATCTCAAAAACAGGCCGGGTGCAGCAGAGAAAATACTTAGCCTGTATATCAGTGTCCGGAATTTGCTGAATAAAAGTAACCTGATGACTGGCGGGTTTGAACAATTGCGGTTTGATACCGGGGAGAAAAATCCGGAGAAATTTCCGCCCAAATATTTTTTTGGTCAGGGTATTAATTATTCCATTCACCTGCGATTGCGCATACTTTGAATATATGAAAGCCAACCTGCTGATAGGGCTGCTGTTGTGTGGTATCCAGATAAGTTGCTACCGGCATTTTGACAGCCCGCCATCTCATACCGCTGCGGATCTCCAAGCGAATATCAGTATACGCGATCTGCGGGCGATGCATTTGATGGGCAATGTGGAGAAACTACGGGATGACTGGATAATTGAAGGGGTAGTGGTTGCCAATGATGAACACGATAATCTGTATAAAGTGATCGTACTCCAGGATAGTACTGCCGGGATTACGATCCGAATGGACGGGTACGGATTGTTTACAGCCTACCCGGTTGGCCGAAGACTGGCTGTAAAATTACAGGGTCTCTGGCTGGGTGACTATGCAAGGATGGTGCAATTAGGTGCAGGAATTGACAGCACGGACCCAGCTTATCCGCCTACCGTGATACCCATACCGACGGCATTATTCAGCAAGTTTTTATTTCCAAAAGATACCCTGGAAAAAATGAATCCCCTGGTAGTCAACTGGGCAGATTTGCAGGATGACAAACAAAGTATGCTGATAAGATTGGATCAGGTTGAATTTAACAGTCGTGATACCGGTAAACCTTATGCAGACATTATCAATAAAACCACTACCAACCTATCCCTCCGTTTTTGCAGCGTAGGTGCAGTATACCTGCGGACAAGCGGATATGCAGACTTTGCCGGATTGAAAATACCGTCCGGCAATGGGAGTGTTACGGGTATTTATTCGGTTTTTGGAACCGAGAAGCAACTCATGATCCGGGATACCTCCGATATACAAATGGAAGGGTTACGTTGCACGGGCGGCGGCCCGGTCAGCCTGTTGCAGGAGGACTTCGAAAGTTACCCCGTTGGCGCTTTTCCTTTGCAGGGTCAGTGGAAAAGTTTCTCTGAATCGGGAAATATCGCTTTTTCCGTTGAACAATCCGGTGGGAATAAAAGTGCCGGAATCAACTCATTTGCATCGGGACAGGCTTCTGTCATTACCTGGCTGGTCAGTACACCGGTAGCACTTGATTATACCAGCAATGAAGTGTTCCGTTTCCTTACCCGGGAAGGATTTGATAATGGCGCCAGCTTACAGGTAATGATCAGTACCAACTACAAAGCTGGGGATCTGCCATGGAAAGCGAAATGGACCATCTTACCGGCAGTCATTGCGAAAGGGACGGCGGGCGGATGGGCGGGCAACTGGACGGATGCCGGACCTATAAGTCTTAAATCCTATAAAGGAACAATATCGATTGCATTCCGGTATGAAGGAAGCGACCCGGGTAATGGACAGCCTTCCAGAACGACCAGGTTCCAGATTGACGGGATCAGTATCCAGGGGAACTGATCCCTGCTGCCAAAAATGTCGTTCCAGGCGTAATACCAGCTAAGTAGTTTGCCATCCTGTCAGAATGATCTGTTTGGTATATTCTTGGATAAGTGGATGCAAAACCCAGGATATGCAAAAAGGCCAGATACGTGTTCAAACGGAGAATATCTTCCCGATCATCAAAAAGTTCCTGTACAGTGATCATGAAATATTTGTCCGGGAATTGGTTAGTAACGCAGTAGATGCATCCCAGAAATTGAAAACCCTGGCATCGCTCGGCGAAATGAAGGGTGAATTGGGGGAATTGCGGATCGATGTTCGTCTCAATGCAACGGAAAAAACCCTGACTATCCAAGACCGGGGTATCGGGATGACAGCCGAAGAGGTAGATAAATATATCAACCAGGTTGCATTCAGTGGCGCCGAAGAATTCATGGAGAAATACAAGGATGCCAATATCATCGGCCATTTTGGTTTGGGCTTTTACAGCGCTTTTATGGTGAGCGACAAAGTGGAAATATTTACCAAGAGCCATAAAGATGCGGGCGGTGTTTACTGGAGTTGTGACGGCAGCCCGGAGTTTGAATTGTATGAAGTGGACTTCCAGGAAAGAGGCACCAAGATCATCCTGCATATCAACGAAGAAAGCAAGGAATTCCTCGAAGCCGGAAGGATCCGCAGTATTCTTGAAAGATTCTGTAAATTCCTGCCTATTCCTATTTATTTTACGGATGAGTTGGAAGAGAAACCGGAAAAGGATAAGGAAAAAGAACCGACTGCGCCGATCAATACAACTGACCCGATCTGGGTAAAAAAACCTTCCGAGTTACAGAAAGAAGACTACGAAAAGTTCTACAAACAATTATATCCTTTCAATGAAACACCGTTGTTCTGGATACACCTGAACGTGGATTATCCTTTCAACCTTACCGGTGTACTTTATTTCCCCAAAATCAAGCAGTCATACGAAATCCAGAAAGACAAAATTCAGTTATACTGTAACCAGGTTTTTGTAACGGATGAAGTAAAAGATATTGTGCCTGAATTCCTGATGTTGTTACAGGGTGTGATTGACAGTCCGGACATTCCTTTAAATGTAAGCCGGAGTTATTTGCAGGGAGATCCCAATGTGAAAAAGATCAATGCGCATATCACCAAAAAAGTGGCGGACAAGCTGGATGAGATTTTCCGGACAGACCGGGAATCTCTGGAACAGAAATGGGAAAGCCTGGGTCTTTTTGTGAAGTATGGGATGATGACAGACGATAAGTTTCTGGAAAAAGCGAACAAATTCCTGGTGATGGAAGATACCGAAGGGAAATTCCATACCCTGGATGAATATAAAACTGCTACGGAAACCCTGCAAAAGAACAAGGATGGGAAGCAGGTGATTATATACACCACCAATCCCGTTCAACAGGATGCCTATATTCAGGCCTGTAAAGCCAAGGGCTACCTGGTGGTAAAGATGGAAACCCTGGTAGATGCCGCATTCATTAATACCATGGAGATGAAATGGGAAGGTGTGACATTTACCCGTGTTGATGCGGATATAGCAGATAACCTGATCGATAAGCAGGAAAGCGCAGATTCCGTATTAAGCAAGGAGGAAGAAACGAAACTGAAAGACCTTTTCAGTTTACAGATACCTGAATTGCATGTGACTGCCGAAGTAAAAAGTCTCAGCCCGGATACCGCGCCGGTAATTGCTACACGCCCTGAGTTCATGCGCAGAATGAAGGATATGGGAGCCGTTGGCGGTGGTATGACTGCATTTTATGCCCAGATGCCCGATGAAGTAACATTGACCGTGAATGCCAATCACCCCATCTACCAGGGATTGTTGAAAGAAACTGATACAGCTGCCCAGGCTAAACAGGTGCGTAATCTGGCAGACCTGGCTTTATTGTCACAGGGATTGCTAAAGGGCGGTGATCTCACTAATTTCATCAATCGCAGTGTGGAGTTATTGCAGGCGGGCGTTAAGGCATAAATATGATCTTACAAAGAGCAGCAAAGGACCTGAAAAAGGCTTTTGCTGCGGCCTGCTTTCGAGAACGTGTTTTCTTTGTTTGTAAAGCCCATTTACCAAATTAAGATACCG
>CAZAOR010000432.1:0-2617 GCA_964486805.1 uncultured Sediminibacterium sp.
TCAGTAACCCGCCATTTTATGAACAGGATCTTCGTTCTCCGGATCAACGTCGGAATATGGCTTTGCATGATGCGGGATTATTGTTGCAGGACTTACTCAACCTTGCGGCAGGATGGCTGCAACCGGCAGGTTTTTTATTTGTGCTGATCCCTATCCGGCGAAAAGAATACCTGCTGCAAACCAGTGCGGCAAGCGGCTGGCATCTGCATAGCTTAACAGAATTGAAGCAATCCGCGCAACAGGAAGTATTCCGCTGTATGGCATGTTTCGGCCGGCAATCGGCGAACAGTGTCCGTCACGAAGTCTATGCGATCCGGGAGGGCGCAACTTATTCCGCAGAAATGATCCGGTTACTCAAGCCCTTTTACCTGAAGCTCTGATCAGGTATCTTTTCCAAAAGCATAATCCCGGAGATAGCCAAAATGCGGTGTCAGTTGACCATGCCGCAGAATAGTGGCTTGCTGCAAGATCGCACTATCGCCATTTCGCAGGTCCTCCAGGAGGTATTTGAGCAATTGTTCGCCAAAATAGCGGCTGGCATCGCGGGGCAGTTCATTGGGCAGGTTACCTACCGCCATAACGTCGACACTACCGGGTAAATACGGCGCTGTTTTCATGCGGCTTACACGATCTACCCCATATACCGGTTGCTGTGGCGGGGCATCGCCGAGATTACAGGGCACACTGCCCAAAGCATCATCGGTAATATCTGCGATGGTCCGGATACGAAAAGCAGGATCGGCCAGATCCTCCCAGGTAAAAAGACGCGGTATGGGTTCTTCCCAGTAAATACCATTGAGCAGTATATCGGATTGAAAGGCATAGGGCCGGAACAGGCATTCGTATGCGGCAGGCTGTGTATGAAATTCGTCCCGGCGATAATGTCTGTGGAGGCGGTGGCGATACAGGTCCTGCCCTTTCAGGTGAACATAAACAGGATAGCTGAATGTACGTTCCAGGAATTCATCCGGTTCCACTTCCTGTATATCCATCAGGTTCATGATTTCGAGAATACCATGTGCTACCCGGCCGCTGCCGGTGACCGCCACTTTCAGGGGGGGCAGTTTCAGTCCGAAATAGGTATGGATGAGTTCGCGATAATCCTCTACGGCCGAAACCCGTCCCAGTGAAAAACTGCCGGTTCTTTCTCCAAAAGCCATCATGCCGTTATGTGCCCCCACAATCCCGGCAAAGAAACCGAACCCGATGATCCGCTGACCGTCCGGATGTTCCAGGCATTCGTAATCGATCAGGGTGATCCGTTTATCGATCATGGCCCGGATCAGCGGTTGATTATGCGGCTGCTTCTTTTTGGTATGTGAGAAGAACAGGTAGGTTTTATTGGGGAGCAACTGATCGACCGGCACTTCCTTGATCCCCAAGAGGATATCACAGTTCTGGAGGTTTTCTGCGAGGTGCAGGCCGGCGGCCGCATATTCTTTATCGGAGAAACAGCGATGCGGGGAGGGCTGTACCCATACTTCCAGATCCGGGTACCATTGTTGCAGGATCAGGCACTGCCTTGGGCTGAGGGCTACCCGGTTATCTGCGGGTATCTTTCCTTCCCTGATCAATCCGATTCGCAACATGAATCCTTAATTTTGCAGCAAGATAACAAGCTGCAGCAGAACAGCCTCACCGCTTATGAATCATTTTGAATTATTTGAGCTCCCCGTTTCATTCCATCCCGATCCGGCGCAGGTGAAAAAGAAATTTTATGAACTGAGCCGGGCATTTCACCCGGATTTTCACGGGCAGGCCGGGGAGGATGAGCAGGAAGCCCTGTTAGAGCGTTCCTCGCAGGTGAATGCAGCTTACCGGATTTTCCAGCAACCGGATGCGGTGATCAGGTATGTATTGCAATTGCAGGGATTATTGGAAGAGGAAGAAAAATATGCGTTGGCGCCGGACTTCCTCCTGGAAGTGCTGGACTTGAATGAGCAGCTAATGGAAGCGGAGGAGCCGGCTGAGAAAGAAAAGCTGCAATCTGCGATAGCTGCACTGGAAGCGGAGAGCCTGGCGCCGGTATTGTCTATTTTACAGCAAGCGGATGCTTCAGCTTGCAGCCGGGAGGAATTATTACAGGTAAAAGAATACTATTACCGGAAAAAATACCTGGATCGTATTTTGGCGGGATTGCACTGATAGAGTAATATTGCAGCCCATTGGCCCAGATGGCGGAACTGGTAGACGCGTCAGACTCAAAATCTGGTATCTTCACGGATGTGCAGGTTCGATTCCTGTTCTGGGCACATTTAATAGGCTCTAAAACGTTGTAAAAGAACGCTTTAGGGCTTTTTTATTACATTTTAGTGGCCATTTTGGTGGCTATTTTTTGATTTGCCCATCATTTTTATCCGAAATTGGTGTTTGGGGCAAGCTTTTTACCCGGTGTCAAACTATTTGAGAGTTTCTTGACAAGAATTTTACAAGAAAATGACTTTAGAAGCAATATTTCGAGGTAATCTTGTGTTATAATAAAAAAGGGGGCGGTGTAGCAATCCACCGTGATTGTAAGCTTCCCCTGAATGTTACCCATGTGAGGTTAGAGTTAACGCCAAAAAGCTTGTTAACTTTAAACTTTGAAACACATGAAAAAAGGAAGATTTACCGAAGC
>CAZAOR010000433.1:0-4168 GCA_964486805.1 uncultured Sediminibacterium sp.
GGCACCCCGTGATATTGTGGCCCGGGCGATTGACAATGAGATGAAGAAAGCCGGTACGGAATATGTGTACCTCGATTGCCGCCATATGGATGCTGAAAAATTCATGCACCATTTCCCGAATATCTACGAGAAATGCCTGTCGGTGGGGATCGATGTGATGCAGCAAATGATACCCGTGGCGCCCGCTGCACATTACAGTTGCGGGGGAATTAAAACAGACGAATGGGGCCAGACTTCCATTCAGCATTTGTATGCTTGCGGTGAGTGTGCCAGTACCGGTTTGCATGGCGCCAACCGGCTAGCCAGTAACAGCCTCCTGGAAGCTATGGTATTCGGGCATCGTTGTTTCCTGCACAGCAGCAGCATTATTCAGGGGATCGCGTTTGAAACCCGCATACCCGACTGGAATGCACTGGGTACAACCGATCCGAAAGAAATGATCCTGATCACCCAGAGCCTCAAGGAATTACAGCAGATCATGAGCGACTATGTTGGGATTGTGCGTACTGATACCCGTTTAAAAAGGGCGATGAAAAGACTGGATCTGCTATTCGAAGAAACCGAAGCCCTGTACCGCTCAACGCGCGTTTCCCCCCAACTTTGCGAACTGCGTAACCTGATCACAGTCGGCTACCTCATTGTGAAAGGGGCAGAATTCCGGAAAGAAAGCAGGGGCCTGCATTATAATACGGATCACCCGGCTAAAAGCGAACTGTTGCAAAACACTATTCTCTAACCAACTATGTACTACCTGGTATTCGGCTGCCTCTACCTGCTATCCCTGCTGCCCTGGCGGATCATATACCTGCTGAGTGATTTTGCATTTCTGATTACTTACTACCTTATTCGGTACCGGCGGAAAGTGGTGGCGGAGAATCTCCTTTTTGCATTTCCGGATAAGACGGATGCCGAACGGCGACAGATCGCTATAAAATTTTACCGGCGTTTTTGTGATACCTGGCTCGAGACGATCAAACTGCTCACGGTCAGTAAAGACTCCCTGCTGAAAAGGGTCAGCGGCGATACCACTATTTTCGAAAACCTGTATGCGGAAGGCCGGTCGGTTCAAGCCAACCTGGGGCATTTCATCAACTGGGAAATATTCAATATCAGCATGGGCATTATCCAGCCTTACCAGTTTTTGGGGGTTTATTTCCCGCAGTCTAATAAAACCGCCGACAGGTTAATGAAATACATCCGCGGCCGCTGGGGAAATGTATTGATCCCTTCCACTGATATTGCCCGCTCCATCATTCCCTGGCGGAAAAAGCAGTATTATATCGGCCTGGGCGGTGATCAGAGCGCGCCACCTTCCAGCAGCTACTGGCTGAATTTTATGAACCGCCCCGCACCCTTCGTGAAAGGACCTGAAAAATTTGCACGCGGTCAGCAGTTACCGGTGGTGATGGCGACCATCACACAACCCAGGCGCGGCTACTATCGTTTCGATTTTTTCCTCACTGCAGACCATACCGAGAGCCTGCCGGAGGGAGAACTGATGCGCCGATATGTACGGAACATGGAGAAGAATATCCGATTACAGCCGGAATTGTATTTGTGGAGTCATCGCCGCTGGAAGCACGCCTGGCAGCCAGCTTATGCTGCACAATGGGTTGATGATCAGCCGATGCCTGCCAGTAGATGACAGGGCACTGATTGATACACTCAGTCAGGAATTACCAATGGATTCCTTTGTCAAAAAACAGTTGCAGATGTGCAAGCGGAACCCTGGCCATTCGACAGGATCCTTGAGGATCTATTCATACGCGATTGACTAATGGCAGGCAATATTTATCCGGATACAATCATCAGCCTTATTGTAAGCTCAGGTTCTTTTCGGTAGCAATCTTATCCGTCATTTCACGGATAGCCGAATAGCCTTTTAAAACATTGCGGATATTATGAATGCCCTGGCGTTTCAGCAGGGAGCAGGCAATAACACTGCGATAACCACCCGCGCAATGCACATAGATATTGTGGTTATCATCCAGGTCAGCCATGCTCCCCGGATCCGTCAGATCGGTTACGGGAATATTGATAGCGCCTTTCACATGGGCTTCATCAAATTCAGTGGGTTTGCGAACATCCAGTATTACCAAATGCGGATCAAAGGGGATGTCCATGGCCAACTCATCCGCTTCCACATCTATCACCATGTCTATTGGCTGACCGGCCGCTTTCCAGGCTTCCATCCCGCCATCCAGGTAACCGGCCATCTTATCGTATCCTACACGGGCCAGTCTGACAATGGTTTCCCGTTCTTTACCAGGTTCAGTCACCAGCAAAAGGGTCTGGTCAAATGGTAAAATACTGCCCGCCCATTCTGCAAACCGGCCATCCAATCCAATACTAATCGCGCCAGGTACAAAACCCTGCGTAAACAAAATAGAATCCCGCGTGTCTAATACAATAGTGTCTGGTTCTGCTGCCCTGGCACTAAAATCGCTGACATTTAAGGGACGCAAACCTTTTTCCAATACATCGTTCAGGCTTGTATACCCTTCCTTATTGATTTGTGCATTAATCGGGAAATATTGCGGTGGCGCGGTAAGTCCTTCCGTAACGGCTTTGATAAATTCCGCTTTTGTTTGCGGTTGCAGTGCATAATTGGTTTGCTTTTGTTCGCCTACTGTGCTGTAGGTTTCCGCGCCCAGGTTTTTACCACAACTGCTGCCTGCACCATGTGCAGGGTAAACAATGACATCATCCGCCAGCGGTTTTATTTTGTTGTTCAGGCTATCATACAGCATGCCGGCAAGATCCTCCATCGTGATCTCATTAACTTTTTGTGCCAGATCGGGGCGACCCACATCACCAACAAACAAGGTATCGCCTGTAAAGACAGCATGATCTTTGCCGCTTTCGTCTTTCAGCAAAAAGCAACTGCTTTCCAGGGTGTGTCCCGGTGTGTGCAATACCTCTATAGTAATCTTCCCTAAGGAAAACCGCTCTTCATCCCGGGCAATATGCACCGGCAGTTTGGTGACGGTATCCGGTCCATAAATAATTTTGGCACCGGTAGCCGCAGCCAGATCCAGGTGACCACTGACAAAATCTGCATGGAAATGGGTCTCGAAGATATATCGAATATGAGCCTTGCGCTGACGCGCCAGATCTAAATAGTCCTCTATATCGCGCAAAGGGTCAATGATCGCTGCTTCACCCTCACTTTCAATATAATAGGCGGCTTCACTGATGCAGCCGGTGTATAATTGCTGTATATACATACTGGTGATTTTGTTCAGCCGTGCAATCTTTGCGCCAAAATTAAGGAACAGGCGTTTTGTCAGCCTACCAGTGTTTCCACGAATTGAACCACTTCTTCCAGCCGACTGTAGTTTACGGAGTAGAAAATAAATTTTCCGTCACGGTTGGTGCTGACGATACCCGCTCGCCGGAGTATGGCAAGATGTTGAGAAGCAACGGATTGTTCAAGGCGTAATTTCACATAGATTTCCGTTACCGTCATTTTTTGATTTTCATCCAGCAACTTAATGATTTGCTGTCGCAGCTTGTGGTTGATGGCACGCAGGATCAGGGCAGCCTTCTTCGTATGGATAAAATCCACCTTGATGGGAGACTTCCCGCTGATCAATACTACCGCCTGCAGGGATTGGCTCATGAGTTTAGAATTGTTAGGGGGGGTTAAAAACTAAATCATATCGTTAAAGGTACATATTTGATCCGGTATTCATAGTATAGATTTTAGTCATGTTTTTTGTGATTTTTTAGCAGGCGGACTATAAAATGCCTTACAGTAATAGGGCTCTGCATAAGCCAGGTCGGCGAATTGTCCTTGTTGGAAAGCGGTATCAGCCAGGATAGCCAGGTGGGTTACCCGGTGCGGCGCAGAAAAGAAATGATCCGCCGGAAACTTGTGAAGCGCTTCCAGTTTTGTGGCACCATTGCCACAAAAAAAGATTTTTTTACCAGGAGGTAGCCAATGGTAAAATGTCTCGTCCAGTATATGTGCGCCTGCTTCCTGAATAAAATGTAAATCCCGGTCAAGGCAGGCAGTAAACACTTCCATGCGACGGGCATCGATCATGGGACAGAGGCAACTGTCCTGTTCCGGCGTCTGTCCTTTTTCTGCCAGATGCATCAGCAGGGCTTGGGCTATGACCTGTAAGGTATTTACCAGCAGCAAAGGCTTGCCTAACGCATAGCA
>CAZAOR010000434.1:0-2820 GCA_964486805.1 uncultured Sediminibacterium sp.
CAGCCATACGATTGTACTGCTCAACACAATAAAGATCATCCAGGTACTGAGATCGCCAACACTTCTGCTCTGCCAGGATTTATATACCTGCGGGATAAATGTAATGGCTGTCAGGAACGAACCCAGGTAACCGATATCCTCCACCAGCCGGGACGGCATGTTCAGTAAAAAAGGCATAGGGCAGTCTTAAGGGGTGATTATTCCTGGATACCCAGTTTCTGCATGACTTCCATGCTTACGCCGGTATTGGAATAGCCGCCGTCATGAAACAGGTTCTGCATGGTTACCATCCTGGTCAGGTCAGAGAACTGGGTGATACAATAATTTGCACAATCCTCCGCTGTAGCATTACCCCGGGGAGCTATGTCATTGGCATAATCATAAATATCGCCGAAGCCATTTTTGCCGGTACCGGCTGTTGTTTTGGTGGGTGACTGGGATACCGTATTGATGCGGATCTTTTTTTCCCGTCCGTAATGGTATCCAAAGCTGCGGGCTATGGATTCCAGCATGGCTTTGATATCCGCCATATCGGTATAAAAAGGAAAAGTACGTTGTGCGGCCATATAGGTAAGCGCCACTACGCTGCCCCATTCATTGATAGCATCCAGCTTTCGGGCAACGGCCAGCATTTTGTGCAGGGAAAGCGCAGATACATCAATCCCTTTCTGGAAATATTCATAATTCAGGTCGGTATACGGGATGTTTTTCCGGATATTCACACTCATCCCGATGGAGTGCAGTACAAAATCAATTTTCCCCCCCAAAACAGTTTGCGCATCTGTGAAAAGCTTTTCCAGTTCCGGAACACTTGTGGCATCTGCCGGGATGATTTCTGAGCCGGTTTGTTCGGCCAGTTTTTTGATCTCTCCCATACGCATCGCAATCGGCGCATTGGTCAAAACAAAACGGGCCCCTTCTTCATGGGCTTTTTCCGCCACTTTCCAGGCAATGGAGTTCGCATCCAGTGCACCCGTGATAATACCTCTTTTTCCTTCTAATAAATGGTAAGCCATAGCAATTTTTTTATCAGGATCTTTGCAAATCCCGCCCAAACATAAAGATTAACCGCCAAATCGCGGCATTAACCGGCGATCATTTCGCGGGCATTCTCCAGGGCGGCCTGGGTGGGTTTTTCGCCGCTCAACATCCGGGCAATGACCGTTATACGCTCTTCCCGATCCAGCAGGCGGATACGGGTATGGATATGATCCTGCTCAGTCTGCTTATATACATAATATTGTGCATCGGCCTTGCCTGCAATCTGCGGCTGATGGGTAATGCAGATCACCTGCCTGTTCACAGAGAGGTTTTTCAGGAGGATACCTACCTGTTTGGCGGCTTCGCCGGAAATCCCTGTATCAATCTCATCAAATATCATGGTGGGCAGGTCCATAGTGGCCGCTACCAACGATTTGATGCAGAGCATCAGCCGGCTCAGCTCACCGCCGCTGGCAACTTTGCGCAAGGGTTCGAAGGCACTTGCGGGATCGGAGGCGCCTGCCGGTACATTGGCATTGAAGAGAAATTCGATGGCGTCTTTGCCGTTTTCTGAAAGACGCTGCGTTGTCAAACCTACTTTCAGCCGGGCATTGGGCATCCCAACCTGCTGCAGCAACCGGTTCACCTGTTCTTCCAGCAATGGCGCTTGCTGATATCTTGCAGCTGATAAGGCTTCTGCCATTTGTGTTGCCTGTTTCAGGTATCGCTGTGTTTCCTGCTCCAGAGCAGCAATCGCTTCATCCCGGTTGAGTTGCTGCTGTAATTTTTGTGCCAGTTCCGCCTGTATTTGTAATAACGCGTCTGTTGTGGATACCTGGTGTTTTTTGAGAAGTTTATAGCCTGCTGCCAGTCGCTGATTCACCCATTCTACACGGGCTGCATCATAGTGCAGGGAGTCGTTCACTTCTTCCAGTTCGTCGGCTAAATCCTTCAGTTCAATCTGCACAATCTGCCATCTTTCCGCTAAAACGGATAGCTGCGGGTGATACCCGGCGAAACCCTGTAATTGCTGCAACTGCTGTTTCAGGACGTGTACGATGGGCTGATCGGATTCTTTCAGTTCATACGTGATCTTAGCCAAAGCCTGTTTGATGTTTTCCGCATGACTGAACAACTGGTTTTCCTGGTCAAGCTGTTCTAACTCTCCCGGTTGTAACTGCAGGTCTTCCAATTCCTGCCAGAGGAATTGATAATAGTCCTGTTCTTTCTGAAAAGCCAGCTTTTCTTCCTGTAACTGATGACAGGCCTGCAGGCTTTGCTGGTATTGCCGGAATACGAGGCGATATTCCTTTAAGCGGGTATCCTGCCCGGCGAGAGCGTCCAGTACCTGGCGCTGAAAATCCTGGTCGCCTAATTCCAGGGTATCAAATTGCTGATGCAGGTCAACCAGGAGGGAAGCCAGCGCTTTCATCTGTAACAGGGTAACAGGGGTATCGTTTATAAAAGCGCGCGATTTGCCATTGCCGGTTATTTCCCGGCGCAGGATCAGGGTCTCTTCATCTCCATCCAGTTCATTTTCCGCTAAAAATGAGTGAACCAGGGAATCCGGTTGCTTCCGGAACCAGCCTTCAATCACGCATTTCCTCTCCCGGTTCACCAGTACGGAACTATCGGCCCGCTCGCCGAGAATCAGGCTGAGTGCGCCCATCAGGATACTTTTGCCTGCTCCTGTTTCGCCGGTGATCGTGTTCAGCTGTGCTGAAAAATCCACCTGCAACTGATCAATGATCGCGTAATTCTGTATGGTAAGTCTTTGAAGCATGTAGGGTATTCAATCCGGTTGCTGCAAGATAAAGCAATATTGGGTTTGGTCTTTAG
>CAZAOR010000435.1:0-4516 GCA_964486805.1 uncultured Sediminibacterium sp.
ATCCTTACCTGGCTGATGATTTCCATTGCCGGGGCATACAAGCGCGGGCAGGGTGTAAAAACCGCCCCCAAAGGCAAGCAGAACCTGTTAGAAGTATTGATCATTTTTGTGCGCGATGAAGTGGCT
Source organism: uncultured Sediminibacterium sp. (assembly GCA_964486805.1). Taxonomy (GTDB): domain Bacteria; phylum Bacteroidota; class Bacteroidia; order Chitinophagales; family Chitinophagaceae; genus Sediminibacterium. The sequence goes on from CAZAOR010000435.1 coordinate 127, forward strand.
ATACCTAACTTAGGACACAAATCAGACAAGTATCTCCCTTACCTGCTCACTACCTTTTTCTTTATCCTGATCAACAATATTTTCGGCCTGATACCTGGTACAGCTAATGTGTCCGGTAATATTGCTTTTACAGCATTGCTGGGTGTGGTTGCCTTTATCGTGATACTGGCCAGTACCAATAGTCATTTCTGGGCGCATATCTTTAATCCTCCGGGTGTGCCGATTGGCGTGAAGTTCATCCTGGTGCCTGTAGAGTTCCTCGGTATCTTTATCAAGCCTTTCGCACTGATTATTCGTCTTTTTGCCAATATGGTGGCAGGACACATCATTATTATCTGTTTGATCTCATTGATTTTCATTTTCGGGCAAATGAGCGGGGCTGTAGGATGGGGCGCTTCACCTGTGGCTGTAGGATTTACTGTATTTATATATCTGATTGAAGTATTAGTGGCATTTATCCAGGCATATATCTTCACCAACCTGACTGCTCTTTTCATCGGTTCTGCTTTTGAAAGCGGGCATTCTGACGGCGAGATACACGCATAAAATAGTTTATTATTCACTGTAAATAACACAATCATGAGTCTGATGACAATGTTACTGGATGGAACTGCGAATGCAGGTGGTGCCGTAGGTGCAGGTCTGGCCGCTATCGGTGCAGGTCTGGGTATCGGTCAGATTGGTAAAGGAGCGGTAGAAAGTATCGCCCGCCAGCCTGAAGCGATGAACGACATCCGCTCCAACATGATCCTGGCTGCAGCCCTGGTAGAAGGTGCTGCCCTGTTCGGAATCATCGTGGGCTTCCTCGCAATGGTGCTGAAATAAGCCCTTGCGCAAAAGATCAACTGCACCTGAAGTACAGGACGGAGGGTGCAGTTATTCCTTACCCTGACAATTGATTATTCGCCGAAGGCGAACGCTTATAACTGAAAAGATTATGAAACTACTCACGCCGGATCCGGGGTTACTTTTATGGACCCTGCTTGCATTCCTGATTGTATTCTTCCTGCTTGCGAAGCTGGCATGGCCGGCTATCCTGAAAGGATTGAAGGAACGCGAAACCAGTATCAGTGATGCCATTGCTTCCGCTGAAAAAGTAAAAGCCGAAATGGCCGCCCTCAAGAATGAGAATGAGGCCCTGATGGCACAGGCCCGGGAAGAGCGCAGTGTGCTGATCCGGGAAGCCAAGGACCAGGCAGCCAAAATGATCAGTGAAGCCAAAGACAAGGCCCGCGCAGAATACGATCGCATCGTAGCAGACGCCCAGCAGGCAATCGCCCAGCAGAAAAATGCCGCCCTGACAGACGTGAAAAATCAGGTAGGTGCCCTGGTGATTGAGGTCAGCGAAAAAATACTGCGCCGGGAACTGAGCAATAAAGGCGAACAGGAACAGTATATTCGCCAGTTAGCAGAAGAAGTGAAACTTAATTAACCAGACACTGATCCTATTGATTTATGCCTAATCCACGTTTAGCTGAACGGTATGCCAAAAGCCTGATGGACCTAGCCCAGGAGCGATCAACGCTGGAAGCCGTTTATGCCGATATGAAGTTCCTGAAGGCGGTGTGCAAAGCCAGTCATGAATTTGTGCTGTTGCTGAAGAGCCCGGTGATCCGTCACGATCAGAAGAATGCCATCGTGCTGGCAGTCACCAAAGGAAAGATCAGTGAACTGAGCAGTGCATTCTGTTCACTCCTGGTGAAAAAAGGACGGGAAAGCGAATTGCCGGAAATAGCGGAAGCCTTCATCGATCAGTATAATGCCCTTAAAAATATTCACCGGGTTAAATTGAGTACGGCCGTACCTGTCAGCGAAGAACTGAAAACTGCGATCAGTAAAAAAGTACAGGAAGCCCAACATCTGGGAACCGTGGAATTGGAAACCGTGGTGAATGAAAAACTGATCGGGGGATTTGTACTGGAATTCAAGGACAAGTTGGTAGATGCCAGTATTCTCCGTGACCTGAAAGATATCAGGAAACAATTCTCACAAAACCTGTTCGTGCATAATATTCGATAAATAATCCTTTTAAACGAGTCAGATCATGATAGACATTAAACCAGACGAGATATCCGCCATACTCCGTCAGCAATTGAGCAATTTCAATGCCAGCGCGGAACTAGAAGAAGTGGGTACCGTTTTGCAGGTGGGTGATGGTATTGCCCGTGTGTATGGCCTGAACGGCGTACGTTCCGGTGAACTGGTAGAATTTGAAAATGGCGTTAAAGCCATTGCGCTGAACCTGGAAGAAGATAATGTAGGGGTGGTATTGATGGGTGAAAGCGAATCCATTAAAGAGGGTTCCAAAGTAAAGCGTACCGGCCAGATTGCTTCCATTAAAGTGGGCGAGGGTCTGGTAGGCCGCGTGATCAATACCTTGGGGGAACCTATTGACGGGAAAGGCCCCATCACCGGCGAATTATATGAGATGCCCCTGGAAAGAAAAGCCCCCGGGGTAATTTACCGGGAGCCGGTAAAAGAGCCGCTGCAAACAGGCCTGAAAGCCGTGGATGCCATGATCCCTATCGGTCGCGGACAGCGGGAACTGGTCATTGGTGACCGTCAGACCGGTAAGACCGCGATCTGTGTTGATACCATTATCAACCAGAAAGAGTTTTATGATGCGGGTAAGCCCGTTTACTGTATTTATGTAGCAGTTGGACAAAAAGCGTCTACCGTTGCCGGTGTGATGAAAACCCTGTCCGATAACGGCGCCATGGCATATACCACTATCGTATCGGCTTCTGCATCTGATCCTGCCCCGCTCCAGTTCTATGCGCCTTTCGCCGGAGCCGCTATCGGTGAATTCTTCCGGGATACCGGCCGTCCTGCCCTGATCATTTATGATGATCTGTCCAAGCAGGCTGTCGCTTACCGGGAAGTATCCCTGCTGTTGCGCCGTCCCCCGGGACGGGAAGCTTATCCGGGTGATGTATTCTACCTGCATAGCCGTTTGTTGGAACGCGCAGCCAAAGTGATCAATAACGATGAAGTAGCCCGGAATATGAACGACCTGCCGGAATCCATCAAACACCTGGTGAAAGGCGGCGGCTCACTGACGGCCCTGCCGATCATTGAAACCCAGGCCGGTGATGTATCCGCCTATATCCCGACCAATGTAATCTCTATCACTGACGGACAAATCTTCCTGGAAGGTAACCTCTTCAACGCAGGTATCCGCCCGGCGATCAACGTGGGTATTTCAGTAAGCCGGGTAGGGGGTAATGCACAAATCAAATCCATGAAGAAAGTCGCCGGTACCCTGAAACTCGACCAGGCGCTTTACCGTGAGCTGGAGGCATTCTCCAAGTTCGGCGGTGACCTGGATGCGGCTACCAAGAACGTGATCGATAAAGGTGCCCGAAACGTGGAGATCCTGAAACAGGCCCAATACTCACCCATGTCGGTGGAGAAGCAGGTAGCGATCATCTACCTCGGTACCCAGGGCTTGCTGAAAGATGTACCGGTATCCAAAGTGAAGGATTTTGAATCCCATTTCCTGACCGAAATGGAAAACAAATTACCGGATGTGTTAGCGGAATTCAAAAAAGGCCAGTTGAATGACGAAAGCCTGGCCCGCATGACCGATCTGGCAAAAGGACTGATGCCCCACTATAAGTAGTCAATACCCCCTGAATAAAAGATAAAATGCCCCCGGAACCCGGGGGCATTTTATGTAGTACATTGATTATCAATCTATCAACTAGCATTCAGTAAGATTTCATAAAATAATTTGGTTTATATTATAAACTACTCTACGTTTGTCATTCAAAGCATTGATATGAAAGAGATGTTATTGGGGCTTTTCTTCCTGGCTTTCACAGGTATTACCAAGGCCCAGGTTATCGTGAAAGGAGAAGTGACCGATCATAGAAACAGGCCTTTAGCAGGGGCTTCTGTACAGGTAAAAGGATCTTATGATGGCGGCATAACCGATTCAACCGGGCATTTTTCCTTTACAACCTATGAAAAAGGTAATCAGGTAATAACGATTACCCTCTTGGGCTATAAAACAATCGAACAATCCCTGTTATTGGATCAGCCGCAAACCACCCTGGTTTTTGTTTTAAAAGAGGAAGTGACCGAATTGAAAGCGGTTACCGTGACTGCGGGCAGTTTTGAAGCCGGAGACAGGAAGAAGGCTGCCACGGTGCTCAGTTCCCTGGATATTGTAACCACCGGCGGCGCCAACGCCGATATTTCAGCCGTGGTGAAAACACTGCCCGGTGCCCAGCAGGTTGGAGAGCAGGAAGGACTGTTTGTACGGGGCGGTGCTGGTTATGAAGCCAAGCAGTTTATTGATGGTACACTCGTGAATAACCCTTATTACTCCAGCGTGCCGGACCTGGCGCAAAGAGGACGTTTTTCTCCTTTTTTATTCAAGGGAACT
>CAZAOR010000436.1:0-7185 GCA_964486805.1 uncultured Sediminibacterium sp.
GATATCGGAAGTGGTGGGTACCCCGTATTTTTTCCCTACTTGCTGCACCAGGGAAAGGCCATTGACATCCCCGATGCCGGTAAAAGAACTGGCACTGGTGCGGTTGGCTTTGCGATAACTGGCTTTGAACACATAGGGAATGCCAAGTCTTTTGCAGATACCCGAAACGGTCTCGCCGACTTCCATTACCAGTGCCTCAGTTTCCACTACACAGGGTCCAGCGATCAGGAAAAAGTTTTGCGGATCATAAGATTGCTTTTGCAGGAGGGTGCTTAAAAATGTCGGGATCATAACTGTGAAATGATATCAAAGTTACATCTTTTCAAACGCGGTAGCGGTGTTACGGATATGCTGTTTTTGTACTTTCTTTGTTCCAAAAGACCGGATATGTCAGTAAAAGATAAAATCCTTGTCATCGGAGCATCCGGACAGATCGGTGTGGAGCTCACGCTGGCATTACGCAAGCAGTACGGCAATAGCCAGGTAGTGGCATCCGATCTCCGGGAAGAGAACCCTTTATTGAAGGGAACCGGCCCCTATGTAAGCCTGGATGTGATGAATAAAGAGATGCTGCACGTTCAGGTGATCCGCCAGAATATCACACAGATATACCTGTTAGCGGCAATCCTTTCGGCTACCGGCGAAAAAAATCCCAGCCTGGCCTGGCATTTGAATATGCAGGGGTTATTGAATGTGCTGGATATTGCCCGGGAAGAGAAACTGCACAAGGTTTACTGGCCCAGCAGTATTGCGGTATTTGGACCAACTTCTCCCAGGCAGCATTGCCCCCAGCAAACCATTATTGAACCCATAACAGTGTATGGCATCAGTAAATATGCCGGTGAGTTCTGGTGTAATTATTATCATAACCGGTTTGGAGTGGATGTGCGCAGTATCCGTTATCCGGGCCTGATCAGTTATAAATCTGAGCCCGGGGGCGGTACTACGGATTATGCTGTTGAAATTTACCGGGAAGCCCTGGAGGAGGGCCGGTACACCTGTTTCTTGCACAAAGACACTTATCTGCCCATGATGTACATGCCGGACGCGATCCGGGCCACCCTCGAATTGATGGACGCACCTGCGGACAGGATCAAAATACGTACCTCGTATAATATCCATGGTATGAGTTTTTCTCCCAGCGAGATCGGAGCGGCTATCCGGGCGCATATCCCCGACTTTACCATGCAGTATGCACCCGATTACCGGCAGGCAATAGCCGATAGCTGGCCGCAAAGCATTGATGACAGTGTGGCACGAAATGACTGGGGCTGGCAACCGGAGTACGACCTGGAACGCATGACAGCTGATATGCTGCAGAACCTGACGGCCCGGCAAAAAGGACAGGCATAGAAAAAGGAGCCCGGTTCGGCTCCTTTTTCTGTCCGGCAGGTATTATTGATCAGCGGAAGCTGAATGAAACCCCGGCACCCGCACCATTATAGTTCGCAAAGGTATAATCGGCAAAAACCTTGAAGAAGAATACATTCATCCGCAAACCCCAGGTATTGGACAGGCCGCTGTTCTTGTATTTGAGAGCGATCGGGTCCACTACGGTATTCGAGTAGGTGGTATGGGTGTTATTGTCGGTATAATCAATCTGGTAGGTACCCTTCAGGTTGGCATCTGAACTTCCGGTGGTATAGCCAAGGGCTGTGTACACTTCAAAGAATAATAGTTTTACAGATGCAATACCCTGGATGGTAAAGGCCGATAGTTTTACTTCTGCCCGTTGGTTGGAGCCTTTGATATTACTATTTTTCAGGTTATAATCTACATTGGTGGTATTGTATCCGGCTAAGGCTGAGAGATGGAGGAAAGGAATCTTTTTCAAAAATTCGTGCTGCACGGCAAGTCCGAATACTCCCACGCCTACATCTCCGAAATTGGTTTTGGGGAAGTAACGGAGCTTGACATCTGTATTCTTAAAAACGCCAACACCGATCTGTGCAACTGGGAGGGGAACTGCTACGAAGCCAACTGCATCTTTCATGTCTTTTCCGATGCCTTCCGGCGTATTGAATTCATAGGACACATTATGGCCGTTCACTGTTGTACTTACCGATATGGTTTGGGTAGTCTTATCTCCGAGGAAGTTGGAAACAGTAGCAGAGCTGGCGCTGCTTTTCAGTCGGAAAGTCTGGTAGTCTGCATTATTGAAGTTAAAAAATCGATTGCCTTGCGGAACAACAGCTAACTGGGCATTAACAGTGATATCAAACCCCAGGCGTTTATGTGTGCGGCCGGTGTTGAACCAGCCACGGCCCATATTCATGATTTCTCCTTTGCCAAAGGGCTCCAGATAGCTTTGGAGGTATTTATTGGCATCTGCCTGGGAACCGGCGAGGATCTGGCCGATATCCTGTGCCTGTATGCTGTTCAGTGCCAGCAGGGAGGCCGCAGCAACAATCAATTTTTTCATAAATATTCAGTTTAATGTAAGATGAATTTATTTGCACGCAAATCGGCTACGGTTTTGGTTTCCAGAATGGCCAGCATATTATCCCGCACTTCCGTCATCACCCTGTTCAGCCCGCATTTCTTTTCATCACAATCTTTACAGCGTTTGTAAAAATTGAGGCTCACACAGGGCAGCAGGGCAATGGGGCCTTCAATCAGCCGCAGGACTTTTGCCAGGCGTATTTTTTCCGGGGATTCTTTGAAGAAATACCCGCCGCCCTTTCCTTTTTTGCTTTCGAGCAATCCCGCTTTTTTTAATTCGAGGAGGATATTCTCCAGGAACTTCAGGGGAATCTTCTTTTTTTTAGCGATTTCGGCAATCAGGCAAGGGCCGTTATCTTTCTGCTCTGCCATGTATGTGAGCGCCTTGAATGCGTACTGGGTCTTTTTTGATAGCATGCGTAAGCGGTTAACACACCAACAATCCGTTGCCGGTTAATAGATTTTCACAGGGTTTCAGGGGGCAGGACGTCCTGTATTTACAATCCCAGCACATCCTTCATACCAAAGATACCTTTTTTCGTGATTGCAAACTCTGCTGCCATTACAGCCCCGCCGGCAAAGCCCATGCGGTTATGGGCGGTATGGATGATTTCAATATCGTCAATGGCAGAATGAAATTTCACAGCATGGGTGCCCGGAGCAGGATCTATCCGTTCAGAAAGGATTACCAGGTCTTCCGGCCGGGCGCTGGGCGCATTGACCCATTGTTTCTTTCCAGGCATTTCTGCCATGATCTGTTCTGCCAGGGTAATGGCCGTTCCGCTGGGTGCATCTTTTTTTTCTGTGTGATGAATCTCTTTCAGCGATACTTCATAGGAAGGGTAGTGCTGCATCAGGTGGGCCAGTTGCCGGGTAAGTGCAAAAAACAGGTTGACACCAATACTGTAATTGCTCGCATAAATCAGGGTGCCATTTTGCGACTGGCAGTATGCGACGGCAGTATCCCAATGTTGCAGCCAGCCGGTTGAACCGCATACAACAGGCACGCCGTATTCCAGGCATTTCATCACATTACCGAAAGCACTGTGCGGACTGGTAAATTCTATGGCCACTGCCGCCTGCCGCAGGTTTTCCGGGGTTAAATCAGCGGCATTGTCGATATCAATTTTCAAAACGATTTCATGCCCTTTTTCCAAAGCAATTTTTTCAATGGCTTTTCCCATTTTTCCGTACCCGATCAAAGCGATTTTCATGGCCTGTTTGTTTGGTGTAACAGGCTTCAAAGTAAAGGCAAATCCGGCGAAACTCAGCGTGCATCAAATAGTTTACGCTGCATGGGTGATCTGAATTGGAGGTTGAGCGTCAGTGCAGGCGTTTTCGTGACCGGATTGAAGGAAGGATGTACCTGCATGCTCAGGTCATCGCTTACATCGAAGTCCCGGAGATGAGCAAACACCGTAGCATCGGCCACCTGCAGCCCCCAGGCCGCCAGGAACCAAAGGATGGAATAATCCCGGTCGCGCCGGAAACTGTTGCGGTATGTTTCCAGCGAAATGATATCGAGGTTTTTTAATTCTGGAGCAATCCTTGCGATATCTGCCGTATCGGCACTGTTGAATAATGCCTTATACCTCGCCTCGTAAGCGAATTTTGTTTTTTTGTAATAACTGTTATTATAAAAGTAAAGAATGGTAGGTATGGACAGGATACCATAGACAATCGGTATTTTCCAGTACTCGCGATTATAGGCCTGCCCCCAGCCGGGAATGATGGCCGAGCGGAGGGTGGCGATATGCGGATCGTGTTTGGGGCGTAACGTTTTCGGCGTAGGTGCAGTTACCGGGACTGGTACCGTATCCCGGGGCTCTTTGGCTAAGAGCTCAGTTTTTGCCAGCGCTTTTTTGGCATCCTGTGCATGGATGAGCGCCGGAATCAATGCCAGCGAGAGAAATAATATAGCTATCCGGTAAAATTTCATGCCATTAGCTCACGGTCACATGCATGGCTTCTAACAGTTTGTTCAGTTCTTCCAGCGAATAATATTCCAGTGTGATACTGCCGTAGCCTTTTTTATTATGTACCATCGTGACTTTAGTACCGAAATGAGAAGCTAAATTATCCTCAATTTTCTTGTAGGCCGCAGGGAGGGCAGATTTTTCGGAAGTTTTAACAGTGCCGGCTTTTTCCGCCTTGTACATTTTACGCACCAATTCTTCTGTTTGCCGCACGTTCAGGTCTCGCTGGCGTATTTCGTGGTATACGAAGAGTTGTTTGTCAACCGTATCAATATTCACCAGGGCCCGGGCATGACCCATGGTAATGGAGCCATTCCGGACGGCTAACTGAATATCCGGCGGCAGTTTCAGCAGGCGCAGGTAATTGGTGACAGTTGTACGCTCCTTGCCCATTCTTTCGGCAACCTGTTCCTGGGTATAATCCAGTTCCTCCATCATCCTTTTATAGCTGAGCGCTATTTCCACGGCATTCAGGTCTTCCCGTTGCAGGTTTTCTAACAAAGCCAGTTCTAATAACTGCTGATCATTCGCCTGGCGGATATAGGCCGGCACATCCGTCAATCCAGCTATTTTGGCGGCCCGGAAACGTCTTTCCCCCGCAATCAACTGGTATTTGCCATTGGGGAGGCGGGAAAGCGTGAGCGGCTGAATGATATCGTGCTGCTTGATAGAAGCCGCCAGTTCTTTCAGGGCTGTTTCATCGAAATCGCGGCGGGGTTGTTTGGGGTTTACCTGGATATCGGTCAAAAGCACCCTGCTGGAATGGGTGACCTGCTCCAGCACTTCATTTTTCAGGGCACCTGCGGTTGTTTTGAGATCCTCATCAATATTTTTCAGCAGGGACCGAAGCCCTTTGCCGATCATGTCTTTATTTTGTTTGGGTGTTGTCATCCTCAGTCAGGGTTATTCAATGATTCTTTCTTCGTTACTCATTTTGGTCATGCCGTTGTTCTGCAAAATCTCCTTGGCCAGGTTCAGGTAATTCACAGCACCCTTGCTTTCGGCATCATACAAAATGACGGGTTTGCCTACGCTGGGCGCTTCACTCAAACGGGTGTTACGGTGGATGATGGTATCAAATACCATCTCATCAAAATGTCTTCTTACTTCACTGACTACCTGATTACACAGTCGCAGACGGCCATCGTACATGGTCATCAAGATGCCTTCAATCTGTAAGGAAGGATTCAGCCTGCTCTGTACGATCTTGATGGTATTCAGCAATTTGCCCAGTCCTTCCAGTGCAAAAAACTCGCATTGAACGGGTACGATCACACTGTCGGAAGCAACCAGCGAATTAACCGTGATCAGTCCAAGTGAGGGTGAGCAGTCTACAATAATAAAATCATAGCGGTCGCGGACCAGATCCAGGATTCCTTTCAGTACATTTTCCCGGTTGGGATAATTGATCATTTCGATTTCAGCGCCTACCAGGTCAATATGGGAGGGGATGATATCCAGATTGGGCACCTCACTTTTGAGTATCACATCCGTTGCGGATACATTATTCACCATACAATCATACAGGCTGTTGGTGACATTGTGCAGGTCGAATCCAACTCCGGTAGTACTGTTTGCCTGGGGGTCGGCATCCACGAGCAGGGTTTTGAATTCCAGCACAGCAAGGCTGGCTGCTACATTGATAGCAGTGGTTGTTTTCCCGACTCCTCCTTTCTGGTTGGCTACGCCTATGATTCTCGCCATAATGTCTTGATTCCTGGTCTGCGATTGGATGTGATTGATATCTTATTTACCAATTGAAATGGTTTCCCCGATAGCGGGCAGCAACAATTTTTTGCCGGCATCTGCAAATGCCTGCTGCGCATCTGCTTCCTGGATCCGGATAAAGCCGAAGGTATTATAATGTACCCCTACAACGGTGTCAACTTCGGTAAATGCGGCGCAGCGAACCGCATCCGCCACATCCATGGTGAAATTATCTCCAATGGGTAATACCGCAAAATCCAGTTTGGCCCAGGAAGGGATCAACTGCATATCCAGGGTCAGTGCGGTATCGCCGCTGTAATAAAAATTGCCTGCTTCCGATTGAAACAGGAAGCCCATCGGGTTGCCCCCGTAACTGCCGTCCGGCAGCCCGCTGCTGTGGTGTGCTACCACACATTTCACGGTACCAAAATCAAAATGCCATTTGCCCCCGGTATTCATGGGATGTGTTTTGGATATGCCCTGTTTATTCAGCCATTCATGGATCTCATAGGCCGCTACGACCGTACAGCCGGTGCGGGAAGCAATGGATACACAGTCGGCAATATGGTCAGCATGTCCATGTGATAGAAATATATAATCTGTATCTATCTTATTTACATCAATATTTTTGGCTAATTCATTGTACGTGATAAAAGGATCGAATAGGATTTTTTTTCCTTTGATCGTAACCTGGAAACAGGAGTGGCCATAATAAGTAAACTGCATAGTATTTTTTTTTGGAGGAGGTCAAAAATACGGTTTCAGCGACATCCGCTGAAACAATATTATCCAGATAAAGGGGGATACCAGGACCTGCTAGCCGGGGAGGCGATTTGATTTTTTGTTGCTTCTTATTGCTTCCGCCCGTTTATCAAACACCCGGTAGTGAAGAAAACTGATCAGGAAGCTATGAAGGACTAAAAAACTCAAACATACTGAATAACCGCTCCATCCGGCTCCCCATGTTTCCTGAACCCAATGTCTGTCTGAAGTGATCATTATAAGCACCACAGATAAAATACCGATACTCAATTGGGTGAGCATTTTTTTAAAGAGCCCG
>CAZAOR010000437.1:0-7714 GCA_964486805.1 uncultured Sediminibacterium sp.
ATTCTACCCAAACCACCCGGATCGGCATACACAATATGATCGATTTCCAGATTAACCGGAACAATAAGATTTCATTGTACAATATGTATGTGCACATGAATGAATTTCAGTCGCGCGCCACCTACGATTCGGTTTACCTGAATAAACTTTCGGATAATCTGTACAGAAGCCGGACCCAGAAACAAAGTATCTATAATGCCACCTTGATGGGCGAGCATCAGCTATCCAATCAATGGAAGTTTACCTGGACCGGTACCTATGCCAGGGCTAAGAGCGAAGTTCCCGATATGGCAGAATATGATTATCAGAGCGCTGTTACGCCGGGCTCTTTTATTGTACAGAAACTTTCCCGCATCTGGCAGCACAATACGGACCAGGACCTGGCGGGTTACCTGAACCTGTCTTTTTCACCTACCCTGTTCGGAAGAAGCGCTAATTTCAGTGTGGGAGGTATGTACCGGCATAAAACCCGGGACAACTATTATAATGATTACTCCCTCTCTCCATTATTAACTGGTGGGCTTCCTCAATACTGGACAGGTTTCAATAATGCCAATTATACGTTTAACCCGGCCAATAATGCTAAAGGAGATATTACCACTTCCAACCCAAACACCTATACTTCCCATGAAAATGTAAGTGCCGGATACCTGCAATTCAGGGTGATGGCATCCAGTAAACTGGAAGTGCTGGGAGGTGTTCGGATTGAGCATACACAACAAGGATTTAATACGGTGATGCCGGAATCATTTGCTGGCAGATATGGAACGGTAACCTATACCGATCCCCTGCCGAGCCTTCATTTGAAGTATGCTTTAACGGATAAACAAAATCTCCGCCTGTCTTATTTCAGGTCTATTGTTCGGCCGGATTTTTACGAGATCATTCCTACCCAGATTGTCGGCGAACTTTTCGATATCAAGGGGAATGATAGCTTGAAACACTCTACTGCAGACAATATTGATCTTCGTTATGAATGGTTCCCGGGTGGAGCAGACCAGTTATTAATCGGCGGGTTTTACAAAAAGATACACAACCCGATCGAATACGCCATCGTGCGAAACGGCGGCCCCAGCGCCCAGTTCTTTGAGCCCGAAAACTTCGGTGATGCCCACAATTTTGGACTGGAAGCTGTGTACACCAAATACTTTGGCATGTTTGGGTTATCTGCTAATTACACATATACCCATTCCCGTATCAAAACCACCAAGCAATTTTTTTACCGGGATCCCAGCCTGGGTATCACCAGCAAGCTGGTGGATCAGGAGCGCCCCCTTCAGGGTCAGGCCGACCATATTGCCAACCTTTCGCTGTTGTACAAAAATCCCCGCATAGGGCTGGATATTCAGTTGGCATTTGTTTATACCGGCAAGCGCATTGCACAGGTATCCCCTTATTATAACCTCGACTACTGGCAATTGGGACAGGGAATCCTTGATTTCTCTTTCGAGAAAAAAATCAAGGGGCATTTTGCATTCTACGGTAAAATCAATAACCTGACCAATTCGGCAGCCAAGACGGTTATCTTCCAGGCGCCACCTGCAGGTAATGCATTCCCTGATCAGGCTTACAGCGATAAGACCGTGGTAGGGAAAGATATCAATCAAATCAATATTCTTGGCGGCTTACGCTATAAATTTTAAGCAATGAAAAAACTGGTTCAATTACCCTGCCTCCTTCTTCTGTTCGCAGGGTGTAAGAAATGGGATGAAAATTTAAAACTGGCTACACCAGTTGTACAGGTCGCACAACCTATCAGTGATGCAGCTCCCTTGTGCGGGGCGATAAAAGGGACCATGCTTTCCGGTAAAACTTATACAATTGGTTGTGATGTGGTCATTAATCCCGGAGATACCCTGACCCTGCAGCCGGGGGTACACATCAATGTGAAAAATAAATCGGGCATTTTTGTCCAGGGAGTGCTGATCAGCCTCGGTACCAAGGATCAACCCAATTATATTACGGTGGATAGCCTGGCTGCATTAAAGAATGATGTGCCTAACCAGGATCCGGCCAAAGACCCTGCTTTCAGCGGCGGATGGGCTGGTATTTATTGTGCGTCTAGCTGCCCGATGTTGATCCTGAAATGGACACATGTTGAATTTGGTGGCAATGGCCTGTCTATTGCACAGGGCGCATTCGTGAATCAAAAAGCAGGTACTGCCTTTTCCATCTTGTTTCAAAACCCGGCCGGCATTTTTGTGATGGAGGACAGTTGGCTGTATGGTGGTGTAGATGATCCGATCCGGATATCCAATGGTAAAATCTGTTTTATGCGGAATACCTTTGAAAAAGGCGGTATATCCGGCGGTGACTGTCTGAATTGCAAAGGAGGAACCGTAGGAGATATGGCGTATAATCTCTTTGTGGGCATTGCTACCAATGGACAGAAAGCATCCAATAAAGGACAGCCGGTTGGCGGCCAGCAGACCAATATCAATATGTGGAATAATACTTTTATTTCCTGCGGCTGGCGCCAGATACAGACCGGCAGGGGTGCCAATATTAATTTTGAAGAGGGTGCCAGGGGCATGGCCTACAATAACCTGATGGTGAATTGCAAATTCGGTATGCGTATTGTGAACAATCCGCCGGCAGATACCGCAAATATCCGGTACGGTAATAATTATGAATATGTTTTTTCACTTGCAGTGGTGAACCTGATTTATACCACCAATGCAGCTTTGTCGGGCGGATGGACAAGACCCATGCTGACCGATATTCCTGATTATCGGACTTTTCTGCCTGCCAACTACCAGTATGGGGATACCTATGACGGGTCTTCCCTGGTGCAAAAGAACAACCCCCTGTTTTATAATTTCCCTCTGCCGGTTCCGGGCAATATCCCGCTATATGGTATCCAGGCTGTGGGGAAATATGATTTTCGATTACAACCCGGATCACCCGCCATTGGCAAGGGCTATACCGGACTGCAGCCCATTGCGGCTGTACCGATTGATCCGGTATATGGCGTAACCGAATTGACCAAGCCAGGCATCGATATCGGCGCTTTCCAGTCCAACGGAACCGGTAACCAGCATTACTAATGCAATAGGTTTTCATTACAGGATGGTACTTAATTTTGTAAAGTGGAGCGGCCCGCATTGACTGCGGGCCGTTTTAGATCAATCAGAAAAGCTATGTTGAAATTCCTGCTTTTTTTTTCTAAGCCTGACGGTCTTTTCTGCCCACGGTCAGGCGCCTATCCGAATGGTGTTTACCAGTGATGTCCATTATGGCCTGAAACGACACTTTCGGGGGATGGACAATGTCTCTTCAAAAGAAGTGAACGTTGCACAGATTGCCGCTATCAAATCACTTGGAAAGATTGACGCGATCATTATCACAGGTGATATTGCCAACAGGCAGGAACCACCGGTACAAAGCGCAACTGCTTCCTGGAAAGAGTTCTGTGATACATACGGTTCCCTGCACATACCGCTCCTGCTGGTACCGGGTAATCACGATGTATCCAATGCGATCGGCTACTATAAACACTTAGAACCGGCAACCGATACTTCGTCCCTGGCAGGAATTTACCGGATGGAATTGCATCAACCTTTCACAAATTATACAAGCCAAAAAGTAAATTATACAAAGGATATCGCCGGTATCCATTGTATGTTCCTGAATATCTGGCCGGATTCTGCGAATCGTGTCTGGATGGACCAGGACCTGGCCCGTTTACCGGCATCCACCCCCGTATTTGTTTTTGTACACGATCCGCCGGAAGGGGATCCGAAACATTTCACCAACCCGGTCGGCAATCATGCCATGGATGCGGCAGGTAAGTTCGAGAACCTGCTGGAGGAAAACTATTCAGACCATGTGGAAAACGACTGGATCCGGTATCTTTCGGCTCACCCTCAAATCAAGGCCTATTTTCATGGGCATGCTAATTTCTTTGAAAACTATCTCTATCATGGTATTCCGGTTTTCAGGGCAGATTCACCCATGAAGGGCAGGTTTTCTGCCAAGGATGAATCATTGTTGTCTTTTGATCTCATAACCATCGACCCGGCCAAAAAATCGGTGGAGGTCAAGGAGGTATTCTGGAACAGGGGCAGGTTACCAGAAATGGGGGAGAGCAAAACCATATATTACGGGATAGCCAAATAAACATAGAATACTGACGCATGACCATTGATCTCTTTTGGGATCTCCGATTCCCCGCCTTCGTCGGACAGGGTTTTCATTCCTCATTATTGATTCTTCATTCTGTAATTGCCCCGCTCCGATATGCGCGATTGGTTTTTTGACGAATATGGTTCACAATCTGTACGGCATGCTCCCGCGAGTTCTCAATGAAAAGACGGTGCGTATTCATTCCGCCGCATATCACACCAGCCAGGTATATTCCCTTGACGTTTGATTCATGCGTGTCCGGGTTGAATACAGGCGCGCGTATTTCATCGTCAGCAAGTTGGATGCCCAGGGAACTGAGAAAACCAAGATCCGGCTGGTATCCCGTCATGGCGATCACCCGGTCATTGGGAATGCTGATTGGGCCTTCAGGTGTTTGTATGTCTACCGTATATGGATGAATGGCTGTAACAGTGGAATGGAAA
Source organism: uncultured Sediminibacterium sp. (assembly GCA_964486805.1). Classification (GTDB taxonomy): domain Bacteria; phylum Bacteroidota; class Bacteroidia; order Chitinophagales; family Chitinophagaceae; genus Sediminibacterium. The sequence goes on from CAZAOR010000437.1 coordinate 4,569, forward strand.
TAGGCTTTGATCGCTCCTTCTTCAATCCGGTTAATGATATCGGGACGTACCCAGTATTTCACCCGCTGACCGATCTCTGCACCCCTTACCACCATGGTCACTTCTGCTCCTTTGCGCCAGGTTTCCAGGGCAGCATCTACCGCTGAGTTACTCGCACCAACGATCACTACTTTCTGCAAAGCATAAAAATGCGGATCTGAATAATAGTGGGTCACTTTGGGCAGGTCTTCCCCCGGAACGTTTAGCAGATAGGGTATACCATAGAATCCTGTTGCGATCACAATATTTCTGGCCCGGTAATGATCTTTTACAGACTGTACGCGAAAGGTCCCGTCTTCTTTTTGCACACGGATCACTTCTTCAAACAGGCCTATGTCCAATGCAGCGGAAACTGCCACCCGCCGGTAATATTCTAGGGCCTCGTTGCGGGCTGGCTTGGCATGATTGCTGACAAAGGGGATACCTCCGATCTCGAGCCTTTCGCTGGTAGAGAAAAAAGTCATGGTAGCCGGGTAGTGATACAGGGAATTGACAAGGGTGCCTTTTTCAAGAATGCGTACATGCAATCCCTGCGACTTTGCCTGAAGGGCACAGGCAAGCCCGATCGGACCTGCACCTACTATGATGATATCGTAAATGGTTTCATTCATGCTTTTGCTGCTATCTTTATGCTTATACGAAGATAGCCAGGTGTTGATTCATGTGGTAAAGCTACAACAACCGGCCAGGATAAAATGTTGGAAGGGTAGTATCACCCCATCTCTAAGACCGGCAATCAATTGTTTAAGTCTTCATCAGGGTCTTTTTTGGTATTTAGCGACACGAGATTTGATCGTTACGGGGGCTTCTTCGTTATTTGTTCGAGAGTTCTTCAAATGCGTCGATATAGAAGGACGAAAGAATAACGAAGCAATGGCGAAGAAAGCACAACGAAACCTTTGCTCTTCTAAAATAGCTGTACATTAAGGTGAGATAATATTGATCGGGTTATACAATTTAGATGACTAATCCTAAATGGGCTATTCCCATAGGTTCCCGGAGTTTTTCGTTTATTGGGTTCCCACCCTTTCTTAAGCGGCCCGAACTGCAGATGAGCTTGATAAGGGGTACGGCGGTCACAATTATCGTGGGGCAGATCTGGTTATGGACCAGTATGCTTTGGACGATGCGGTAGCTGGTTTCAGCTAACCCCGTTGTGAAAGGTGGTGGTCGAACGCTGATTACAGGATACCATTCATCTCTTCATCCGTGGCATTTTCATAAGGGTCAGCCTTCCAATCATCGCTTAATCCCGTCCACGATCGCCCAATATGCTTTTTTGGGTTTCAGTTGCTGGTCGAATAACAGCGGATAGTCCTTCCGGCCACGAACCGGGAAATTATCTAACCAGCTTGACCGGTCGGATACATTCCAGAAAGTAACCGAGCTGATTTGTTCCCGGTATTTTTCGAATAGTTGGAAACAGGTTTTATACTGTTCCATCTGGGCCTGTTCTTTTTCCGGCGTGAAGGCTATCTGTTCATCGCCGGCTTTTCTTTGGCGGGCATTGTGTTCTTTCGGATAAACAGAGATATCCATTTCTGTGATCTGCATCTGCAGGCCAAGCTGTGAGAAATCATGCAGGGTACTATCTAGCTGTCCCGCCCTGGGTTCATTGATGGCCCAGTGGCTCTGCAATCCCACGCCCTGTATTGGCACGCCGGCTGCCTGCAGGCTTTTTATGAGCCGGATGATCTTGGCTCTTTTGACAGGATTGATCTCGTTATAGTCGTTGTAGAATAAAAGGGCTTTAGGGTCAGCTTCATGGGCATATATAAAAGCTTTGGCAATAAATTCTTCCCCGCAGATCCTCAGCCAGGGAGAGTTCCGCAGGTATTCATCAGGTTTATCCGATACGGCTTCATTCACCACATCCCAGGCATAAATCCTGCCTTTGTACCGGCTTACCACCGTATGGATATGGTCCCGCAGTCTTTGCAGCAATACTTCCTTGCTTACTGTGTCTCCTTTGGCATCCGTGAACATCCAGGAAGGAACCTGGTTATGCCAGCAGAGATTATGCCCCCGTATTTTGATATGGTTACGGACAGCAAAATCAACAATGGAATCAGCATCCCGCCAGTTATACCGGTCTGCTGCAGGATGGATGGGGCCCATCTTCATTGCATTCTCCGGCGTGATACTGTTGAAGTTTTGCAGGATCAACGGTGCATCTGCTGATTTAAGGGAGTAGGGTGAAACAGCCACCCCGATTGTAAAATATTTTTTAAAATAATCTTTCAGGCCTTTGGTGCTATCGGGTATCGCCTGCATAGACAAGGATGAGGTGGTCAGTTGGCTGACGGGGTACATGATCAAACGGGGTATAAAGCAGGCGAGTGAGAAGGCCAGGATTCTTGTTATCATGGTAATGGTTTATGAAATGATTTGATGAAGGATTAGAACACCGGCGAGTCCCAGCAGGGAGATGATGGTTTCCATCAGGCTCCAGGAAAGAAAAGTTTGCTTGAGACTGATCTTAAAGAACTCTTTATACATCCAGAAGCCGGAATCATTGATATGCGATCCGAACACACTGCCGGCACCTACGGCCAGTACCAGCAGTTCCGGCCTTACGAGGCCATGCGCGGCGAAAGGGGCCACAATACCTGCGGCTGTTAAGCCTGCAACCGTGGCGGATCCCAGGGTTACGCGCAATAGTGCGGTGATCAACCAGGCAAATAATAAAGGCGGCAGATTGAGCCGGGTACTGAATGCAGAGATATAGGCACCGGTGCCACTGTCAACCAAAACCTGTTTGAATACCCCGCCTGCCGTAATGGTCAACATGATCATGGCAATACCGGAAATGGATTCAGTGACCCAGTCCATCAGTTGGGTCATGGAATGATTTTTACGAATGCCCAAAAAATACAAGGCCGCCAATACCGCGATCAGAAGTGCGATAGTGGAATCACCCAAAAAATTGACCAGGGGCAGGAGGGTATGGTTAGCCGGCAGGAACAAATGGGCCAGGGTCGAAGATGCGATGAGCAGCACGGGCAGGAGTGCAATCAGGAAGCTGGGTAATGCGGCTGGCAGTTGTTCATGCCTGGCAGCGTGTCCGAAAAGATCCGGAACGGTAACAGGTATTTTTTTCAGAAATG
>CAZAOR010000438.1:0-2896 GCA_964486805.1 uncultured Sediminibacterium sp.
CAGGAAGTTGCTCATCCTGTAACTGTCGGGTGTAGAGCTATTCGGCTTCTTCCCGGTACCGCCGATGTCGTAGATGTATTGGAAGGCATTCTGGCCGCGATGGATGTTGCGCACTTTGAAGCCCATAAAAAACTCGCCGTAGTGCGATCCAATCTTGTGAATTCGCGTGTAGTCTGCCGCAGCAGCCAATGACAGCGCTCCAGACCTACCCGCAGAGGTATACGCATCCGCAAGAACCCAGTTGGATGGGTCCTGGATCTGGTCGAGTGTTGCATTGAGCGGTGTGAACTGAGGCAAGTGGGGACGAGTCGTCTGATCGATTGTGTAATTGATTTTTGTCGCCGCCCCGGACGCAGGAACCCAGGTGAAGTCCGCCTTGGGATTGCCGGCTGCAGCGTCCTCCCATGAATAGGAAGGTGAAAGTTCCCAATGAAGAGAACTAAGGCCAAAGAAGTGTTTTCCCCCAATGCTTATGGTGCTGATGGCATAGGTAGGACTCTTTTTTGATGTATAGAACTTGGGCGCCGAACCCTGAATGTAATCGTAGTACCACTTATCGCCATAGTCGTAGAACTCAGAGAACAATCCCTTCAAGTAGAGGTTCGATCCACCACTCAATTTCTTGTCGATGCTGCCGGTAAGGCCATAGCGTGAGCGGTTATACATATATTCGCGGGTTTGGAGATTGCCGTAAGTCGTACTATCATCCGCATAGCTTGGCTCGATGTCGTCAAAGCCGCGGCCATTGAAGTCCCAGGTGAACCCACCGAGGATTCCGAGGCTCTTGCGGGCACCGAAGCGTCTACCTAAAGTCGCGTTGAACTGACTCACCTTGCGGCCGCCTGCAATAGGAGAAAAACCGCCGAGACCGGTAAAGATCATTGTTGGTTTCTCTTCCGCAATCTTGGTCACAAAGTTGACCGAACCACCTATGCCGTCTGCATCTTGGTTCGCTGAAAGCGTCTTATTCACTTCCACTGAGTCAACCAGGTCAGATGCCACGGCATCAAGACGAATCTGGCGAATGCCACCTTCTTCCGACGGAATTGTATTGCCGTTTACGGTCACGTTCGTAAGGCGCGGCTCAGTGCCGCGCACCTGAATGTATGCACCTTCTCCTTCGTCGCGCTCCAGCGTGACGGAGGGCATGCGGCCAATGGCATCAGCCATATTGGCATTTGGCAGCGATGTAATCATCTCTGACGTGGCAATCTGTAATATGTTGTCCCCTGTGCGAATGCGGTTGATTGCCTCAGCCTCGCCATGTACGCGATCGGCGACCACGATGACAGCTTCACTCTTGGAAGCCAACTTCATGATTACGTTTGCGGTTGTCACTTTTCCTGCATTCACAGACACCTTGACTGCGTTTGGGTCAAAGCCAATGTAGGAGACGCCAACGGTATATTCGCCCGGTTGAATATCCGACAACGTGAAATCGCCCGCGGCATCGGTATTCGTTGTGCGATTGCCGGGAAACAGATTTATCTGTGCACCACGAAGCACCGCTCCTGATGGATCAGTTACCTGGCCGGTAATAGCGCCGCGACCACTTTGTGCCACAAGTACTGTCGAACTGCAAAGAAGCAGGATTCCTAATAGATATCTGAGAGTCTGGGCCTTTAAGTTCATGATTGATCCCCCATCTAGAAAAGCGAAATGTGAATTCGTGCGGTTCAAGGTCGGGTGAATGATGGGGCAAGTATGCTGGGGCCATCTAAGCTGAATCTAATAAATGACCAGTTGACAGTCGTTTTTATTGACAATTCACAATCGCCGCCTACGATGCACTCAGGAATTCACGAATGCACGTTTTGGTTGTTGAAGACAAGCGCAGCCTTGCCGGACATTTGGGCCGTGCTCTCGAAAATGAAGGCTACGCGGTCACACTTGCGTATGACGGAGAAGAAGCGTTGCGTCTGGGAAGGTCGGGAGCCTTCGAGGTCATGCTTCTGGATGTCATGTTGCCGCGACTCGACGGTTTCAAGGTAATCCGTAAGCTTCGTGAAGAGCGTATGCGTACCCAGACCATCATCGTCTCCGCTCGCGATTCAATGCAGGATGTCATCTACGGTCTTGATGCAGGAGCCGACGATTATCTAACCAAGCCATTCGCACTCGACGTTCTCCTGGCAAAAGTACGTGCTGCGGCACGCCGTGCGCCTGTGCACGCACCCAGGGAATTTCATTTTGACGATCTCGTCCTTCGTCCGCATCGCTACGAATTACAGCGCGGTGAGCGTGTGGCTCTGCTTACGCGCACGGAATGCGTTCTGCTCAGCGTGCTCATGCGCCGCGCACGTACTGTTGTGCCCCATGCTGTTCTGGTTGAAGAAGGCTGGGGCGTAGATTCGGATGTTAGCTATGACCGTCTCTACGTATTCATTCGCGCGCTGCGTAACAAACTGACTCACTCCGGAGAGCATGAATTGCTGCATACCGTTCGTGGAGTCGGCTACGCACTGAGGAGAGAACCGTGCTGAAAGGCCATGTCTCCATCTCCCTGCGCCTAACCGCATGGTTCGGTCTATTCTTTCTCGCAGGCTGGGTCCTGTTCGGCGCGGCCATGTGGTTCAACTTGAAACGAACGCTTGTCGAGGAACGCCATCTCACATTGAGCCGCCGCATTGGCCGCCTGCAGAATCTTCTCTACAAGTTACAGACAGAAAACGAAGCAGATCGCATTGAAGATTTCAAGGACTTTGCACACGCCACTGGTCGCGGCTTATCTGAGGTCTTTCGTGCGGACGGTTCTCGCGCATTTCCTTCACCGTCCGCTGCGGCCAGTGTCTTCCCATGGCCAAACATCCGTGTGGGCTATGCCGAACAGTTCGTACAGGTTACAGCTTCCGATCAACGCTATTGGGTCATGGTGCGGCAATTTGTCTTGAACGGG
>CAZAOR010000439.1:0-3669 GCA_964486805.1 uncultured Sediminibacterium sp.
CTACTGCCGATCACCAAGCGGCTGAGAATGTGACCATACAAATCAAATCCGCCAAAAAAGCCACGATCAGTGATGAAGAAGGCGGCTTCATATTACGCAACCTGCCCCCAGGTATGTATGAACTGGAAATTTCCCTTACCGGCTATAACACCCTTGCCAAACAGGTACAAGTGGAAGCAGGCAAAACCACGGAAACCAGCTTTCAATTGCAACTCTCCGATAAAGAACTGCAGGAAGTAGTGGTGAAAACAGGTATCCGCAGCTATAAAACCAATGAGGTATCCCCTTCCCTCCGCTTACAGACCCCCATTCTGGAAGCACCGCAGAATATTCAGGTGATTTCGGGCAAGGTCCTGGCTGACCAGCAGATCATCAGCATGAGTGATGGTGTACTTCGGAATGTAAGCGGGGCTGTGCGGGTAGAACACTGGGGCGACCTGTACACAAATGTATCTTCCCGCGGATCACAGGTGCAGGCTTTCCGCAATGGCTTCAACGTGGTTAACTCCTACTGGGGCCCGCTTACCGAAGACATGAGCTTTGTGGATCATATCGAATTTGTAAAAGGTCCCGCCGGTTTTATGTTGGCCAACGGCGATCCCAGCGGACTGTATAATGTGGTGACCAAAAAACCAACCGGTCAAACCAAAGGCGAACTGAACCTGACCATGGGCAGCTTCGACCTGTACCGCGCCGCCCTCGACCTGGACGGCAAATTGCGTAAAGACGGGAAACTACTGTATCGCCTCAATCTCTCCGCCCAGGAAAAAAATTCCTTCCGCGCCAATGAGTTCAATAACCGTTATGCGGTGGCGCCCGTTATCAGTTACCAGGTTGATGATAAAACAAAACTCACCCTGGAATACAATTACCAGCGGGCCAACATGAGCGATGTAGGCTCTTATTATGTGTTCTCCACAGCCGGTTATGCCACCCTTCCTGTCAACTTCACCAGCCTGCCCGCAGGTTTGCCCGCTACGAATATCAACGACCATAGTGTATATCTGAACCTGCGGCACCAGATCAATGCCAACTGGCAACTGACCGGCCAATTGGCTTATTTCAACTATAAGCAACAGGGCAGTTCCATGTGGCCTTCCGTTGTCAACCCCGATGGCACCATGATACGCGCTGCCAGCAGCTGGGATGCGAAGAGCAGCATGAAAATGGGACAGTTCTTTCTCAATGGCGATCTGACCACTGACAATATTCACCACCGGTTGTTGGTTGGATTAGATGTTGCGAACAAATCCTATTTCGCCGATTGGAGCCAGTACCATCAGTTGGATTCGGTTGGAGCTGCATTCAATACTTATAACCCCAACTATGGCGTACCAGTTAACGGGTATCCTCATTTTAATTTCTCCACCCCCATCGAACAAAGAGCCGAAGCGAGCGGTGGCCTGATGAGCCAGCGTTACAGCGGCCTGTACCTCCAGGATGAATTAGGCTTCTGGCATAACAAACTGCGGCTCACCCTCGCAGGCCGTTATACCTATGTTACCCAGTCGGAATGGGGAGGAGCCGACTACTCCGCCAAACATATCACACCCCGCATCGGCCTCAGTTATTCCATCGATAAACACAGTTCCATTTATGCCCTGTACGACCAGGCTTTTATACCGCAGTCGGGCAGATTGGCCGATGGCGGCAAAGTAAGGCCCATCACCGGCAGCAATATCGAGTTCGGTATCAAAAAGGATTGGGGGGGCGGCAACTGGAACACCACCCTTGCCCTATACCGGATACTGAAAGAACATGAGCTGACCGCCGACCCGAACAGCGCACCCACATCTGGCATCAGCATTGAGTTAGGACAGAAAAGATCGCAGGGCATTGAATTTGATCTGCGGGGACGGATCGCCAACGGCCTGAACCTGATCGTCAATTATGCCTATACCGATTCCAAAGTGACCAAAGTAGCGCCCGGCGTTACCAGTGTGAAAGTAGGGGATGATGTACCCGCCTATGTTAAACACACGGCCAATGCCTGGCTGAACTATAAAATTCAGGAAGGCTCCCTGAAAGGCCTGGGCTTTTCAACAGGCGCCACTTTTTTATCGGGAAGAAATACCTGGTGGGATCCCTCGCCTGATCCCGCACAGCAACTGCCTGATTATGTCAAACTGGATGCCGGAATATTCTGGGAGAAAGACAAACTGAATGTGACACTCAACATGTTCAATGTGCTGAACACCTATTTATACAGCGGCTCCTATTATGCGTATCTGCATGCCTACTATTGGCAGGCCGATCCGCCCCGCAACCTTCGGGTAAGCATCAGCTATAAGTTTTAAGGGATGCGCTTTAAGAAGATCATCGGAAAAATACACCTTTGGCTCGGACTCGGTTCCGGGCTTTTGGTTGTATTCCTCGGTATCACGGGCTGCATCCTCGCTTTTGAAACCGAGATAAGAAAACTGACGGAGCCGGAACAATTTGTGCCGGTTGAAAACAAAGCATACCTGCCTCCCTCAGTTTTAAAAACAGCCGCAGAGCAATACCTCGATGGTAAAAAGCTCAACACACTGGAATATCCCGGCAGGGGAAGGTCAGCACTGGCTGCTTATTACGATACAGCGCATTATAAGATCGTTGTACTCGATCCATATAGCGGAAAGATGCTGAAGCTGAAGAACATGAACCATGATTTCTTTCGCATCATCATCAACGGTCATTATTACCTGTGGCTGCCTCCCGCTATCGGTCGGCCCATTGTAGCCACTGCCACCCTTGTTTTCCTGGTCATGCTGGTCAGTGGCATCATCCTGTGGTGGCCGAGGAATAAGGCGGCGAAAAAACAGCGTTTCACCTTCAGATGGCGGGCGGGATGGAAGCGAAAAAATTATGACCTGCACAGTGTGGCCGGTTTTTATGCAAGCTGGATTGCAGTATTCATCGCCATATCCGGTCTGGTCATGGGTTTCCAGTGGTTTGCAGGATCGGTGTATTGGATCAGTTCCGGCGGTAAAACGATGCAGCAGGATATACACCCCGTATCCGATACCTCGTTTGCCAAAAACATTCCCCTACCCGTTTGCGACAGGATCTGGCAACAACTTAGTCGGGAAGCCAAAGCGAATGAAAGTATCACCATCTATTTCCCCTTAACCGGAACCGACCCCATAGAAGGTGTGATCAACCACCGGCCCGGTACTTATTATCAATCAGACTACTTCCATTATGACCAGTATAGCGGTAAAGAACTACCGGCAACAGGCATTTATGCGGGTAAATACCGGGATGCTACGGTTGCCAATCGGATGAGTCGCATGAATTATGATATCCATGTGGGAGCCATTCTCGGATTGCCGGGTAAGATACTGGCCTTCTGCGGCAGCCTTATTGCAGCCAGCCTGCCGGTAACCGGGTTTTTGTTGTGGCGGGGAAGAAGGAAGAAGTGAATGGTCAATAATAAAATTTAAGCGTTTCCCATTTACTATTCACTGTTCACTTTAAAACCACCAACTACAAACCACAAACTATTTTCCTTTACTTTGCAACTCCGAAACGCATTTGAGCCATGAAACTATCAGCTATCCAGGTACAGAATGAAAAAGAAACCCGCGGTGGTTTTGGAGAAGGTATCCATGAAATAGGCAAGGAGAACCCGGATGTGGTAGTGCTCACGGCTGACCTGGCCGGCTCCTTAAAACTGGGGCCTTTTAT
>CAZAOR010000440.1:0-6685 GCA_964486805.1 uncultured Sediminibacterium sp.
ATCTGGTTCGCTTGTCGAATGATCTCAAGTTTTCTACGATCTATGCACCTTTTGATGGTACCATTGGAATTTCACAGGCCAAGGTCGGAACCCTGGTAACAGCCAATCAGAATGTTCTGAATACCGTATCATCTGATAATCCCATGGCCGTAGACGTATTGGTCGATCAGAAAGAAATTCCGCGGTTTACCAATCTGATTGCCCACCCGGCGCCGGAAAAAGATTCCCTGATCACACTTTTACTGCCAGATAACAGCCTGTACCCCTTGCAAGGAAAAGTGAGTCTTGTTGACAGGGCTGTGGATCCACAAACAGGTACCATTCGCACCCGTATTATTTTCCCTAATAACGGTACACTCAAAGCAGGCATGAATACAACCCTCCGTGTAAAAAATAATGGAGGTGAAAAAATGGTACTGGCGCCTTATAAAGCCGTGGTTGAGCAGATGGGCGAGTTCTTCGTGTTTGTGGTCAATGACAGCAGCAAGGTATCGCAGCAGAAAGTGGTGATCGGCCAGCGTATTGGAGATAAAGTCATCGTAAAGTCCGGCCTGCAGGATGGCACCAGGATTGTAACAGAAGGGGTTCAGAAACTGAAAGAAGGCAGCACGGTGAGCACAGGGTCACCGGCCGCCAAATAAAACCAGCTAAAGCAAAACCATGATTGCAGATACTTTTATCAAACGCCCCGTCACAGCCATTGTCGTTTCGATAGTGATTGTATTACTGGGCATGCTCTCCATATTCAACCTGCCTATCAGCCAGTACCCGGACATTACCCCGCCAACGGTTCAGATCACAGGTACTTTTACCGGCGCAGATGCCGAGACGGTGGAACAGACGGTAACCACACCGGTGGAAACACAGGTGAACGGTACGCCGGGTATGGCCTATCTCCAGAGCAGCAGTACCAGCGATGGCCGCTCTACGATCACCGCTACCCTGAAAGTAGGCACGGATGCAGATATTGCCGCACTGGATATTCAGAACAGGGTAGGCATCGCAACACCGCAGTTGCCGGATGATGTAAAAAGGCTGGGACTGACCACCCGTAAGCGCAACCCCAGTATCCTGATGCTGGTTGCCATGTATTCACCGCAGGGTTCGCATGGGGTATCATTTGTGGATAACTATACCAATATTTTCGTCCGGGATGCCTTGTTGCGTGTTCCTGGTGTAGGGGATGTGTTTACACGTGCAGATGATTTCAGTATGCGTATCTGGCTGAAAGTAGATAAACTGGCGGAACTGGGGATCACGGCCAATGAAGTGATCGCCGCCTTGCAGGAACAGAACCTCCAGATAGCAGCCGGTTCTGTGGGCGCTCCGCCACAGCGTAATGACCAGGCATTTGAATATACCGTATTCACCAATAGCCGACTGAGCACCGAAGAACAGTTTGGGGATGTGATTGTCCGTACCAAACCGCAGGATGGTTCGGTAGTACACCTGCGCGATGTAGCCCGGATCCAGCTTGGTAAATTCAGCTTTGCTTCCAACTCTTTCGTAGATGGTAAGCGGGCATCCTATCTGCTGGTATACCAGGCCCCCGGCAGCAATGCGATTGAAACAGCCGATGGGGTAGTGGCAGCCATGGAATCCCTCAAGAAAGGATTTCCCAAGGATATTGATTATGTGGTACCTTTTGAAACCATCTCGGTGGTGAAAGTCTCGATCGATGAAGTGATCACCACTTTGTTAGAAGCCCTGGGGCTGGTGGTACTGGTGGTATTCCTGTTTCTGCAAAGCTGGCGCGCGACTCTTATCCCCATCCTCGCCATCCCCGTTTCCATTATCGGCACATTCGCCTTTTTTGTGCCCCTGGGTTTTACCATCAATACCCTGACCATGTTCGGTTTTGTACTGGCCATCGGGATTGTGGTGGATGATGCGATCGTGGTGGTGGAAGCAGTGCAGCATTATATCGACCATGAAAAATTGTCGGCGAAGGAGGCAACTTCCAAAGCCATGAAGGATATCTCAGGACCGGTAGTAGCAATCGCGCTGATCCTTGCAGCCGTATTTGTACCGGTTGGCTTCATACCGGGCATTGTTGGCCGCCTCTATCAACAATTTGCCATCACCATTGCGATCAGTGTTCTGATCTCCGCCTTCGTGGCCCTCTCGCTCACGCCGGCACTATGCTCCCTCTTATTGAAACCGATGCACCTGGATAAAAAAGCAAGGGGCATCAATCAATTCTTCTACCGGTTTAATGAATGGTTCAGGAAAGTCAGCAAGGGATACTCCCACAATGTGCATCGCTGTATAAAATCAGCCCCCTATGTGATCATACTGCTCGTTTGTATCATGGCAGGCGCAGGGATCCTTTTCCGCAATAAACCAACAGGTTTCATACCCACGGAAGATGAAGGCCGTATGTTCATCACCTATGAACTGCCAGAAGCCTCCTCCACTGCCCGCAGTCTCGAAGTGATGGACTCTGTCATGAGCATCCTGAAGAACCAACCCGGTATTGCCCATTTTGCCGCCCTGGGCAGCTTCAATATCATCACCTATGCCACCAAATCCAATAGTGGTACGGTATTTACCCAGTTAAAACCCTGGGATGAACGCAAAGACAAATCCCTGCAATTAGCCAGTATCAGTGCGACAGTGCAGAAAAAGCTGGCATCCATCAAAGGTGCCAATGTGCTTTCCATCATTCCCCCGGCAATTCCGGGACTGGGACAATCCGGCGGGTTTACCTTCGAACTGGAACAACGGGAGAGCACCGATGATATCAAGCAGTTTGAAAATGTAGTGAACAAGTTTGTGGCAGAAGCCAATAAACGTCCGGAGATCGGTCGCGCTTATTCTTTCTTTACAGCCCGTACTCCTGGCTATAAGGTAGATGTTGACCGGGAGAAGTGCAAACAGTTGGGTGTGTCCATCTCCGATGTGTACAATACCCTCCAGACTTATCTCGGTAGTAAGTATGTGAATGATTTTACAATCTATGGCCGCAACTTCCGGGTAGTGGCGCAGGCGGATACCAGTTACCGGTCAGATATCAGCAACCTGAACCAGTACTATGTCCGAAACACTTCCGGTGGGATGATCCCCCTTAGTGCAGTGATCCATTATTCTGTAACAGAGAGCGCGCCCCTGATCACGCATTACAACCTGTTCCGTTCCGCTGAGATCAATGGTAACCCCAAAGACGGTTACAGCAGTGGCCAGGCCATTCAGGCATTGCGGGAAGTAGCGGATAAGGTATTACCGGAAGGATATGGGTATGAATTCTCCGGTTTGAGTAAGGAAGAGATCAGTGCGGGTTCCAGTACGGTTTATATCTTTTCTTTATCCATCCTCTTTGTATTTCTGTTCCTGGCTGCTTTGTATGAGAGTTGGTCTGTACCTTTCTCGGTTTTGTTGGCCGTGCCTACCGGCGCTTTTGGTGCGATCCTTACCTTAACACTCCTGCCATCGCTGACTAATAACGTATATGCGCAGATCGGGTTGGTTACCTTGATTGGACTGGCAGCAAAGAATGCTATCCTGATCGTGGAATTTGCCAAGGAAAGGGTAGATGCCGGTATCGAAATCATACCTGCCACGCTGCATGCCGTTTCCCTGCGCTTGCGCCCCATCATCATGACCTCCATGGCCTTTGTATTAGGCGTATTGCCCCTGGCATTTGCCACCGGCGCCGGCGGAGTAGCACGTTCTACAATTGGCTGGACCGTTTTGGGAGGAATGTTAGGCGCTACCATGTTAGCAATATTTATTGTGCCTGTTCTGTTCGTGGTGATAACCCGCCTTGCCTACAATAAAAAGAAATTGGCAGAGATCAGGGCCAAAGCAACAGATAAGCTGAGTGAATAGCCGATCGGAAAACAGTGAAACAAAATGAATAATGAAAGCACCCGCTTTCATTATTCATTTTTCATCCCGACAATCGCTTCACGCTTTCGGAATATCTGCTTCACGCCGTTATTCACGATTGACCATTGCCCCTGCTGGATCTCCGCTTCCCTGCCAAAAGGTGGGCAGGGAAGCGATTTTTCACCTCCGGCGATCCCGCTAAATCGGTCTGTTGAGTTCTTCGCTACACTGTGATTTTCATTATTCATGATTCGCATTTCTATCCTGCCCGGCCATGCCTGAAATTCGTTTACCTTTACCCTTCATAGAATCATTGACGGGCACATGCAGGCATTGAACGAAGCGCTCCGCGCAGTTTTTCCACCGGAACAATTAAAGCTATCCCTGACCGACCGCTACGCCATGGCAGGAGATGCCGGTTTTTACCATTTTATTCCGCTGGCGGTAGTGATGCCCATGACGGAAGCTGATATCATAGCATTATTCCGCATTGCCCGTCAGTGGCAGGTGCCACTTACTTTCCGTGCCGCAGGGACCAGTCTCAGCGGACAATCAGTAACGGATGGAATCCTTGCCGACCTCTCCCGTTTCTGGAAGAAAGCAACGCCTTTGGATCAAGGCAACAGTATCCTGGTACAACCCGGCGTGATCGGAGCCCAGGTAAACCGCATATTGCATCCTTTTGGTAAAAAAATCGGCCCAGATCCTGCATCCATAGGCGCTGCTATGATGGGGGGAATCCTCTCGAACAATAGCAGCGGAATGTGCTGTGGGGTACAATATAACTGCTACCATACCCTGCAATCACTCCGGTTTATCCTGACCAACGGACATACCTATGATACAGCATCACCGGCCGACCGGGAGCGGTTTGAAAAAACAGAAAAAGAAATTGCAGCAGGCTTGCTCGCTTTACAACAGCGATTACTGTCAAATCCCGGATCGGTAGAAAAGATCCGGCGCAAATACCGGATCAAGAATACAGTGGGCTATAGCATCAATGCATTACTGGATTACGATCACCCGATTGATATACTCGCGCATTTATTGATAGGAGCAGAAGGTACCCTCGCCTTCATTGCACATGCGGTGCTGCTTACCATACCGGATAAACCCTGTAAATCAACCGGGTTATTATTTTTTGAAAATCCTGCCCTCGCAGCGGCAGCAATACCCGCCCTGGTTCAAACAGGTGCCGCAGCGCTGGAATTGATGGACAGGCCGGCGCTACGTTCCATTGAACACCTGCCCGAATGCCCGGACATGATCAGGGACCTGAAAGATTCGGTTACTGCTATCCTCTGCGAATACCAGGGGATATCATCAGCAGACCTGGCGCAAAAAATGCAGCAGGCACAGCCGGTATTGGACCAACTGGCATTGACGGATCGCTATCCTTTTTCAGAAAATCCGGAAGAGCAGGCCAGGCTTTGGAAACTGCGTAAGGGACTGTATCCATCGGTAGCGGCAGTAAGAGCCAAAGGCACTACTGCTTTATTGGAAGATGTGGCTGTACCCGTAGAACATTTAGGAAATGCAGTCACAGACCTGCAACAGCTTTTTGTGCAGTTCAACTACCGGGATGCGATCATCTTCGGTCACGCCAAAGAAGGTAACCTGCATTTTTTATTGACGCAACCTGTGAATACAGAAGCAGCTTTATCGGTGTTCGGGGCATTCAATGAAGCATTAGCAGACCTGATCATCCGTAAATATGGCGGCTCACTGAAAGCGGAACATGGAACCGGCAGGCAGATAGCTCCTTTTGTTCTGGATGAATGGGGCGAGGAGATTTATGCAGTGATGGAAGAGCTGAAAAGCTTACTCGATCCGACAGGCCTGCTGAACCCGGGAGTGGTGTTGAACCGTGACCGGAAGAGTCACCTCCAGCATATCAAAACACTGCCTACCGTAGAAGAGGAGGTCGATAAATGTGTGGAATGCGGGTATTGTGAAAACCGATGCCCCAGCCGCAGTTTTACCCTCACACCACGTCAGCGGATACAGTTGCGCAGGGCGATGCAGCGGCTGAAAACAGCAGGCGATACAGCCACACTGCGAAAATTGCAGCAGGAATATCAATATGCAGGCATGGATACTTGTGCGGTAGATGGTATGTGCGCGACAGACTGCCCGGTAGCTATCAATACCGGTGAACTGATCAAACGACTGCGAAGCGAAAACCACGCACCCATATCCAACCGGATCGCAGTATTCACAGCTCGCAATTTCAGTGGAATGGAATGGATGGTTAAAATAGCGCTGCATGCCGGAAACGGCATCAACCGCTTAACCGGCCGGCATAGCATGCACGGCATAACCGCGGGCATCAAAAAGATACTTCCCGCATTTCCGCTCTGGACAAAAGCGATCACGAAACCGGTTACCATAAGATCACAGGTGCTAACCGATCCGGATATCGTTTATTTCCCTTCTTGTATCACCCGCATGATGGGTGCCGATGCCGAGGATCCGATGCCGATGGATGAACTGGTTAAAACCTTGTGCCAGCGGGCAGGACTGCGGCTGAATATTGCAAGTAATACTGCCGGAACCTGCTGCGGACAGTTGTACAGCTCCAAAGGATTCCTGCCTGCCTATCGCGCAAAAGTGAATGAGACCATTGCAACACTCTGGCAATGGACCAACGGGGGAAAATTACCGGTACTGATGGATGTAACTTCCTGTACGCATAGCCTGCATACCTCGGAACCCTATCTCACAGAAGAAAACAAGCAAAGGTTTCGCGCCCTGCAATTCATGGACAGTATTGATTTTGCCGCAGATTATTTATTGCCCAGGCTGCAGGTAACAAAGCCCAAGAATAACATAGTCTTCCACCCGGTATGCACCAGGT
>CAZAOR010000441.1:0-4654 GCA_964486805.1 uncultured Sediminibacterium sp.
CGGCTCACGACCCTGCGTTTATTGCGCAGCAGGTATTCCAGTAGCAGGAATTCTTTTGCGGTCAGGGAAATGCGTTTCCCGGACCGGGTAACGGTTTTGGTATCAAGATTCATTTCCAGGTCGGCCAACTGTAAAAGATTACCGACCGGTAGTGATTCGGCTTGTGTGCGGCGAAGCAGGGCGCGAATGCGAACGATCAGTTCATCGAAGGAAAAAGGTTTCACCATATAATCATCCGCGCCTACATTAAAGCCGTCTACCTTGTCCGGAACAGAACCGAAGGTGGTAAGCATCAAAACCGGTACGGATTTATTTTTGGACCGGATCTTCCTGCATAAATCTAATCCGTTCATGCCCGGCAGGTTGATATCAAGCAGCACCAGGTCGGCCGGCTGTTGTTCAAAGAATTTTTCACCCATCAGTCCGTCATAAGCAACGGTGACGGTATAGTTCAATTCTTCCAGCCCTTTTTTCAGGGAGTCGGCAATTTTTTTTCATCTTCTACGATCAGGATTTCCATGGATACTGCTTTTCAATAAATACCCGCCATCCGTATGTATGATAATGGCAGTAAAAAGTATAAAGTTACGAAACGAGACTTTGTTCATTTTTAAGTGCCTGTTGCACTGAGATGATGGAGGGAATCAGGTTATTACTTGTTTCTTCGCTGGGTCTGCACCGGAAGGGTGAGACTGGGCGGCCCGATCCGGATGCATGATTGCATGCTCACGCCTGCAGAGAAGGGAACTGATCATTCAACCTGCGCCATTTCCCCGGTATTCTTACAGGTGGTTATATATGCGCTATTTTAAAATGCGAACAGTTTGGGTGTAAACCAGGCTTGCCGGGGTTACTTTTTGGCAAAAAACGTATTAAGGGGTAGAAAACGACTGAAATGATACAGAAAACCTACTTCAAGACAAAAGATTATTGCAAAGTAAAATTTTCACTGGAGCCGGAAAATGCAGCACAGGTGGAGGTACTGGGCCTGAATGCGGATTGGGAGCATGCGATTCTGATGAAAAAGAAGAAGGATGGCAGTTTCAGTTGCGAGGTTTCTCTTCCCAAAAACTCTTCACACGAATTCAAATACCGGATCGATGCGGCGGAATGGCTCAATGAACCGGATGCGGATGGTGAACAACCGAATGCTTTCGGAAGTACGAACAGCTTGTTGACCCTTTAAAAAAAGCAGGGGATTCCCCTTTTCTTACCTTCTCCATTGAAGAAATATTGGAATGAGATTTCCAGGCTGCTGCTGTAGCGCTGCACCTGCTGGATATCTGATTTTGTAAGATCGTAGCTGATGCCAAACTGGTAATCCGGGCTGCGTAATCCGATGTATGGATACCAGGCATCATTGATGCGAATCCAGGCACCCAGGTATGCGGTGAGATCGGTATTGCCTACACCGATGCCATAAGCCGCGCCCGCCACATATTCACTGGCATCTGCCTGTTGCATGGCATGGGCACTAAAGAAAACCTGGTCTTTGTCGCCCGCCGGTAAACTGGCGCCTGCATGTACAGTATAGCGGGCAGGTAAATTGGGATTGCTGCCGGAGAAATACGAAAGCCGCGGCTGCAAAAGGTGAAAAACACTGGCGCCGAAACTGAATTGCCTGTCGGCATCATCCTGGAAATTATACAATAACCCCGCATTCAGGTCTACATAGTTGATCGTCCGGTTGCGGACAGATTCTCCGCTTGGAATAGAGAGATCAAAGCCGCTGCCACTGAACTGGGTACTGAAGCTGATTTTATTGAAATCAACGCTGTTCCGCGCCAATACAGCCTGTACGCCGATTCCGATACTCTGGTCCCCATCTTCATCCAGCCCTTTATTGAAAGCCGTTGAAATACCGAGGTAGGCATTTTTATAAACACCGCCCGATGACTGGTCATAGAGGCCCAGTATGCCCACACCCCATTTATCATTTGGCGCAATGGCGTTTTTGAGAATGCGCCAGTCATAAGATGCGGTCCCGGTGGTATAAGGATCGCCAAGGTTCGCCCACTGGTTCCTGTAATTGATTGACAGCCGCTGCCCGGCATTAAAAAAACCTGTGAATGCGGGATTGAATGTCAAGGGTGAACTGAAGTATTGTGAGAAATGCGGATCCTGCGCATGCAGGCCCAGTATAGGCAGGATACCCAGTAGGATATAAAGTAACCGTTTCTTCATTTGTTATCAGTTTAGCAATAATATCGTACCGCTTCTTTTTAAAACATTCCCATTGGCATCTATCCCTTCTGCTGTCCAGGTATAGGTGCCGGCGGGTTGCAGGCGACCCGCATATTTTCCGTCCCACCCATTCTGCGGACTGCTGTCATTGGTTTGAAAAAGCAGGTTACCCCACCGGTTGTAAATGCGGAAATAGTTGAGTTGCCGTATCCCTGCCAATATCGGATAAGCCCGGTCATTGATCCCATCGTTATTGGGGGTGAATCCCTGGGGAACATAAATATTCCCCGTTGTCTGCACTTTCACATATACTGAATCGGTAGTGGTGCAGCCGCCTGCACTGGTGATCAGGACCCTGTAATCCTGATCCTGTGTCAGTAATGCAGAAGGGTTCGCAGAAAGGGGATTGCTCAAACCGGTGGATGGTATCCACTGGTAAGTGAGGCCAAAACCGCGCGCCTGCAATGCGGCTGATTGTCCGCTTACCGCCGTTATGGTATCGTACCGGATACCTGGTGCCGGTGCCGATACCTGGAAAGATTGGTTCAGGGTTTGCGTAAAAGCCGGGCAACTGGTATTCTGTGCTGTAAGGGATACCTGGTAAAGGCCGGGCTGTTGAAAACTGTGTACCGGCGCAAAAGAACTGGAGCGATTGCCATCACCAAAATCCCATTGCCAGTTTATACTGCCGGAATGATTGTACCGCGACTGATTCTGTAAACTGATGGCACTGCCGACACAGGCACTCAGGGGATTGAACTGCAGGATGGGCCGGGTGAGCAGGTCGAGGGTGATTGTTTTGGATTCATCTGATTGGCATCCCAGGGTGCTTATATATCGCACTGTATAGGTACCAGCCTCGGTTGCATACAAAACCGAATCCCTGGCATTGACCAGGGCCTGGTTATTGCGTAGCCACTGGTACTGGCTGGCGCCGGAAGCATGTAATGCCAAACTATCACCTGCACAGATATAGTTCACAGCAGGCGTTTGAAGATTGCCGGATGGTAAAGGATGGATGGTTGCCTGTACCCTGGATATGGTGCGGCAGCTATTTGCTGCAGTAGCAAGGATATAATAAATGCCGGATGCTGTTACGGCATCCGGATGGGGAACAGGCAGGGTGCAGGCGCTATCCTGCCAATAGCTGAAACTGGTATTGCTGCTGCTGCCAGCCGTAACAGCCGGTGCCGTTAAGTTGATGGATGCCGGCATACATACTGCAGCAGGATCCTGCACATTCAATGTGGGCGATGGCAATACGGCAACCGTTACCGGCTGAATATTGCTGCAGCCATTGGCAGGTTGCACCGCCTTGATATAATAAGTACCGCTGTTCTGAATGGCGGAGGGATTGCTGAGTACCTGCGAAGCGAGGGCGTCCTGCCAGTAGCTGTATTGAAGACCGGCATCGCTGCCTGCGGTGATGGAGGGACTGAGCAGATTGAAACTCGCCGGTGCACAGGCAGGAGCTGGTGCATGGATGGATAAAGCGGGTTGCGGTATGATCTGGGCGGTTACCGGAACAATGCTGGCACATCCGGTAGTCATATCCGTACCCTTGATATAATAAGTGCCGCTTGTTTGAATGGCATTGGCATTGGGGAGCGGGATGGTTGCCTTTGCATCCAGCCATTGGCTGATGCTGAGGGTACCGGTTCCTCCGCTAACCAGGCCGGGTGATGCGAGATTGATGGTGCCGGGCGCACAGATAGGCGCCGGCGCATGAATGCTGAGTGCAGGCGTTGCATGGATCTGCACCATTACCGGTTCTATACTGCTGCAGCCGGTAGCAGGATCGGTTCCCTTGATATAATAATTACCGGATGCAGCAATGACCGTAGGCTGCGGGATAATCCGGGTGGCGGCCGCATCCAGCCATTGTGTAAATAATAACCCCGCATCACTGCCCGCTGTCACGGAACTATTGGTGAGGTTAACCGTAGCAGGACTACAGGCTTGTATCGTGCCTGCTGTTTTAACAGTTGGCAATGCATTGGCAGTGACGGTTGTTGGCGCAGAAGCTGCGGAACAGTGATTGCCATCGGTGATGGTTACTGTTTTGGAAGCCGAAGCTGTTACATTGATGGACTGCGTGGTTTCTCCAGAGTTCCACAAATAGGTATACCCGTTCGGTGCGTTGAGTGTGACAGAGCCGCCTGCGCAGAAACTGGTGGGTCCGCTTGCGGTGATGGAGGCCGTGGGTAAGGGATTGACAACAACATTGGTTGCAGCCGAAGTTGCAGAGCAGTGATTACCGTCAGTGATGGTAACTGTTTTGGAAGCCGAAGCTGTTACATTGATGGACTGCGTGGTTTCTCCAGAATTCCACAAATAGGTATACCCGTTCGGTGCGTTGAGTGTGACGGAGCTGCCAGCGCAGAAACTGGTGGGTCCGCTTGCGGAGATGGAGGCCGAGGGTAAGGGATTGATAGTGGCGGATACGGGCTGAACAGAAGCGCAGCTATTG
>CAZAOR010000442.1:0-2597 GCA_964486805.1 uncultured Sediminibacterium sp.
GGTATTACTGGATTTCAACAGTTTCCCGGATGAAGAAGACAACCTGCTTGTTTTTGGCAATCCGGATCTTTTATACAGTGCGATCCGGAATATTGTCATCAACGGATGCAAGTATGGCAGCAATCACCAGGCAGAAGTGCAACTGGGCTTTTCTGATCATACTATTGAGATTACCATAAAAGATGAAGGGCCGGGTATTTCCCAGGATGAACAATCCCTGATTTTCCAACCTTTTTACCGGGGTAAACATACCCAGGAAGTTCAGGGATTCGGTCTGGGCTTATCACTGGCACAACACATTATTACCCTGCACAAAGGCCGGGTACAAATCCTGTCGCAAGCTGGTCAAGGCACCTGTTTTACCATTCGTTTCCCTATTGCCAGGGAATATTACAATCTCCAAAAAACGTAACCGTATAATAATCAATGAGTTGCCATTTTACTGACCCCGAAATCAACGGGCAGTTTTCAAAATCCGCAATATCTAATCTCATTCTAATACCAGCTTAAGCGTTTTTTAAGAAAACAGGGGCAATTTTGATCCGGATCTGAATCAATCGGATCTGAAGGCTGAAACTGCTGATTAAGAAGATTTTGTGATTTGGCCAAAGCCATGAACAACTGATACGTGTTCAAAAACATTCTGATACCGATTGATACATCCAATAATTCCTGGGCGGGAATAACCAAAGCGCTTGAATTCTGCGACGCTTCGGGTACTACCCTGCACCTGGTAAAAGTTATCAGGAGAAATGCCTTCTTCGGTTACTTGCTAAACTTATTCAGAGGACGTACCGTACCTCGGGAAGAAGCCAACACGGAAGAGTTGGAAAAAATCCGGCAGAAATTGCTGGACTGGCAAGTGCCGAGACATTTATCCGCAAAGGTGGAAATTAAAACAGGGGATTCAGCGGGCTGGAAAAAATTTCTTGCAGCCCGCAATATTGACCTCATTATTCTTCCACCTAATAACATCTCCCAAGCGTTGACACCTGGCCGGGATGTTTACCAGCATCTGTTTCAACAATCAGGTGTTCTAGTTCTTACGCTGCTTCAGCAGGAAACTGATGCAACGATCAGGTCGGTACTTGTTCCGGTTCCAGGATTTTTTCCTGAAGAGAAAGTACATACCGCCCTGGAAATAGCCAAGAAATTCCATGCACAATTGCATATCGTCACGATACTGGATGATACGAAAGCCGATGTTAAACAGAGAATCGATGCATTTTATCTCTCGTTTAAACTGTTTTCAGCCTATGGTTATTCCCCGCAGTATAAAATACTGATGGGAAAGCACAGGCAGGCATCACTTTCCAGGTATGCCAATCAGATCAAGGCCGATATGATCCTGATGCATGCCAAAGAAAAAACCGGTTTGCTCACTGCATGCCGACAAAAAATTTCAGACTGGCTGCACCCGCTTACCGGTGTTCAGGTTTTAACCATGCAACCGGAATTTTCCACGCAGGTTTGGGAAGCAGGTGCGGTTGCTTATAAATAATTGTTCCCGTCCGGGAATGCACGATTGTTCTCGCTCAGATTTTAAGGCGTAAGAAGGCCGGGGGATTCTTCCCCTGGCCCCTTTTTGTACACCGGTAATCTTTTTACAGGGTCGATTTTCAGAGTTATATCACTCGGCCGTATCCAGTGCTTGTCTTTTCAGGAGTTTATCAATGGTGGCAGTAAATGCCGCCTGCCATTGCAGGTAATGGTCGCCGGTACCCGGCCCTTCGAAACCGGGATGGATTTTCACCACTTTGCCATCCCGGTCCAGGAATATTGTGGTAGGAAATGATTTGATAGGTGTAAGTTCCGGTAAGGTTTTTTCCGTGCGCAAGGTATCAGAAACAGTAACGCCCGTATTCAGTAAAGCATAGGTTACCCCGAACCTGTCACGAAACTTTCCGATACTCTGCCTGGATCGCACCGGATCCGTACTGTATTCATAAGCCAACCCGATAATCTCTACTCCCCTATCCCGGTTTCTCCGGTAAAAATCACTCAGAAAAGCTGTTTCATCCATACAGTTCGGACACCAGGAGCCCATGATCTGTATCACAACTACTTTGTCTTTGAAACGCTTATCGGTGATCGAAACCCAGTTACCATCCAGATCCCTGAAACGGAAATGGAGGTGATCAGCAGGGCCTTTCAGCCGCATGCCTGCAATATCAGGTAAAACAGCTGCTCCATTTCGCAAGGCTTCCCAGGGCTGCCGTTCCGTCGCACCGGAATAATAGAACCCGCTATCAATATGATCCGCATCCCGGATATGAGCTGTAATCAGAAAAGCATGGCTGCCATCAAATGTGCCTAGTTCCAGATGATCACCTGTGACCTTTCCATTAAGATACCGGTAATCGCCCGTTGGGGTGATGATCGTTCCGCTCAATTGCGCACCTTTCAATTGCCACTCGCCGATAGCAGGGCGTTTTGTGAGATCAGGCCTTGTAAAACTGATCGCCCATTTTCCCGAAATATCGGTTACAGGTGCCTTGCCTGCCAGTTGTGGCTCTGAGGTACCTGCCGTAAAATGCATGACCTGCGGGGCGCTGGAAGTACCTTTGATCCAACTGCCTTCCCAGCGGTTATTCTGC
>CAZAOR010000443.1:0-11849 GCA_964486805.1 uncultured Sediminibacterium sp.
TGTGACCACCCGTACCTGGAAAGCGACCGATGCTTCCGGTAACAGCGCTACGGCCGTACAGACCATTACCATGGTAGACAATGTGAAGCCGGTGATCACGGATCCGAAGGATATTACGATCAGTTGCGGTGCATCAACCGATCCGGGCCGTTGCGGCGGCAGCGCTACAGCAACGGATAACTGCGGTACGCCGGTGGTTACCTATAGCGATGTGACCAATGGCAATGTGATCACGCGTACCTGGAAGGCAACGGATGCGGCAGGCAACTACAGCACTTCGACACAGGTGATCACGATCGTGGATAATACCAAACCGACGATTACTGATCCGAAGGACGTAACGGTAAGTTGTGGTTATTCTACAGATCCTTCCGTAACCGGAACAGCGACTGCTACGGATAACTGCAGTACCCCGGTAGTCACTTATAGTGATGTAACCAATGGCAATCTGATTACGCGTACCTGGAAGGCTACGGATGCAGCTGGTAATTATAGTACCTCTGTGCAACTGATCACGATAAAAGATAATATCGCACCGGTAATAACCTGTCCGGGTGATAAGGTAGTGGGTTGCGGTGGTTCCACCAGCCCGGATGTAACGGGTTATGCAACGGCCACGGATAACTGCAGCACACCGATTGTGACTTATTCGGATAAAACATGCGATAATGGTGTGATCACCCGTACCTGGAAGGCAACGGATGCGGCAGGCAACTACAGCACCTGTGTGCAAACCATTACCAAGCCGACCGGCAACCCCTGTACCCTGCCTTATCCCTATGTGGAACAGGGTAATGTGCGTACCTCGGTTACTTTCAATGAAGGAGAGGTATTGCGTGCGATAGAGCCCAATGCCAACCTGGCCTGCGGTACCACACCTACCCAGATAAAAGTTTGGTACAATGATGAGCATCCGCTGACACTGGGCGTTCGCCAGGTGGTGGTGAAAACCAAATCCGGTACAACCACAACCAATTATCCGGTGAGCGCTTATGCCGGTACGGCTTCTACGGTAACGAATCCGCAGTTGGGTACTACTGCCGATGGCAGCAGTGACCAATCGGGTAATGATGTGGCCGATGGCGGCGGCAGACCCCTGCGTCCCGTATTATATATCTCCGATATCACCAATGATCCGAATAACCGGGTAGGTGACTGGCAGCACAATGGTACCGCTTATGCACCGGATAAGGTGAGCGGGTCCTGGAAGGCGGCAGTACGTACGGTGGACAAAACAAAATCGCCAACTGTTGTTACTGTAACACCGGACGCAGATCCCAAGACCAAAAATAACTGGACGATGGGAGCTGGCGGTGACGCAGTTCCGGCAGGGTTGGATAATGAAGGCTATGGGGCCGAGATCGTATGGAACATCAGCAGTCTGCCATTATTACCCGGTCATACTTACCGGATACAGGTGATCGTGCATGATGGTGATCAGAACAAGTGCGGCGGTGATGCGGGCCAGGCCTGTGCAGTCATATCCATACCGAGCAATGCTGTCATCACTTCAACGGTATCCAAAACGGGTGCAGCCACTGCTGAAACTGCGGTGACCCCGGTACCGGAATCACCGCTGGATGTGGTGGTGATGCCCAATCCGAGTACGACCTATTTTACCCTGAAGATCAGCAGCAAGTCTCAGACTCCTGTGAACCTGCGGGTAATGGATGCCAGCGGCAGGGTGATCGAATCCAAATCGAAACTGAGTTCGAATGGCACGGTGCAGGTAGGATTCAATTATGCCAGCGGTACTTACTATGCAGAGTTGGAGCAGGAGGGCAGGCGCAAAGTGGTACAACTGATCAAAGGAAGGGGATAATTGTAAAAAATAAAGATGGCCAGAACCGTTCTTACCAGGGAATGGTTCTGGCTTCTTGTTGTTAGCAAAACGGATTTAATAGCAGGCAAACATGAACAGGAAGATTTTAACCGGCTTTATCAGCATCCTGCTGATTGGTGCCGGGCTCAGCAACCGGGCGGCAGCGCAGTCTACGACTTTCAAGTCCGGCTCGGCCATCATTGATATGGGCGCTTCCTCCCCGACAGTGGCGAATTCCCTGAAACCCTATGGCCTGATCTATGCGCTTTTAAAAAACAACCATGTACCGGTAAGCTGTGTGATCAATGCCAGCAAGGTGAAGGATGGGATTGATTTTACTTACAATGGCAAGGCTTACAAAGGGGGAACCTTTATCGTTCCTGTGGATTATATCAGTACCGAAGTATCCAATGTACTCACCAACTGGGCCAACCAGGGTGTAACGATCGACTATACCAACAGTGATCTGACCCTGAATGTGAGTTACCGGATCAATTTTGTACCCAAATGGGTGATGGATAAAACTTATGGAAGTATTGCAGTTGGTTTTTTGAATGCAGCCGGTATTCCCTCATCAGCTTACAGTTTTAAAACACCGGACCAGCTTGGCTCCTGTGATGATATCTATATTCTTCCCCATGCTGATCCGACCTGGAATACCCATAATAACCTGTATTTCTGGAATAAAAATCAAAAGGGGGAAATCTGGGTGGGTTGTCATGCGGTAAGTGTATTGGAAGGGCTGAGCAAGGATACCACGATTTCGGGCGCCCCTGCTACGATTAAGATGAATTTTTTGACCACCAATGGGCTGGTACCTTTTACGGATCACAATCCCACGGTCACCCCTTTCAGCAATTTTCTGCCCACGGATCCTGTAGCGCAGTTTATCGGGAAAACCGATAATGCCCAATTAGGCGGATCAGAAACAGTGTATCTGCCCAAGCCGGGCAGCGCCTGGAACAGCGGGGCCAAAATTTTGACAACCGCCCCCTCGCAGGGGGATGTACCCGGATTATCGCCGGGTGCCGCAGTAGAAAACGTGTATGGCCGTGCTTTTGATGATCCAAACAGGGGGTATATTGCCTACCAGGCTTCCCACAATTTCAACGGCTCTACGGCAGAACAGATCGCAGCACAGCGGATTTTTTTCAATTTCAGTTTATTCGCTTTGAATGATAAAGTGCCCCCGATTATTTCTGCATCCCTGAATGGCTCTTCCAATCAATTGAGGGCGGGAACTGCTTCACCGACCTTAACCGCCAACGTAACAGGCACAGGTACCGGCTTTACTTACCAGTGGAGCTCCAATATTTCAGGAACTTTCTCAGCGCCAACAAGCACCACCACCACATTCACCCCGAGTTCCTCCATCTCCAGTTCCACCAAATGTATCATTACCTGTGTAGTGACCGAATCCTGCGGCAGGGTGAGCTTTGACCAGATCAGCTTTACTGTCATACCGCCGAACCCACCATTGACTGCCGCAACCATTTCCAAATCCATTGCCGATGGTTGTACCACGGGATCTGTCAGCTTTAATGTATTCGACAGCAATGTGGACGCCAATGCCGGCACCCGCACCCTGGTAAGTGTAACGGGTTTGGCCAATGGTACCGTTACCACTTCAACCGCGGGCGATGTAACATTTACCTCCAATGCGAATTTTAAGGGGAATACCTCCGGTACCTACACGATTACCAATGACGGCGGTATAACTACAGCCACAGGTACCATCAATATTACCGTGGGTACTGCCAGCCTGGCCCCCTTATTGACCAATGATACGTACAGCGCCAATAACAATACCGTGACGGTGATGAATGTATTGGGGAATGATAAGAATAACAGTTCTGCATCTGACGGAAGCCTGTTATACGTCCGTGATATCAGCACCAAGCCTACTTATGGGTATGTTTATATCAATAGTGACGGAACAGTTTCCTACCTGTCGAAAAACAATCCGGGTGTCACCAGCGATAATTTCTCTTATTTAGCCTGTAACAGTTCGGGCTATTGTTCTGCTGCTACCGTAACAGTAACCCTGGTGGATAATTGTGGCTCGGGCAATTACCAATCGCAACAAAGCGTTACAGCTTTAACGACGACAGTTGAGGCATCAGCTGATGTGTATATTAATCAGGGTTCCAACACATCTAATTATGGCTCCACTGATCCTTTAGTTTTTTACGGGGTTAGCCCAAATGTTACACGACTTCTTTTCAAATTTGGAACATTAAGTTCATCTATACCTTCTTCTTACGCTATAAGTAGTGCCAACTTAGTTCTAACCACAGCAACAGCTTACTCGAATACAGCAACAACTACAACCACTGCATTGGGCATTACAAGCGGGACTATTGGTTCATATGTTGACGCTTTAAGGCACGACTGGACGGAAGGGGGAGTTACCTGGCTAAAATATGATGGAACAAATGGATGGACTAGTCAAGGTGCGGGGAGTACTTCATTTGACATAACTACCACAGGTGAAAGTTTATTTCCGTTTGTATCTGGTACCAATAAATCAGTTGGGGATACTATATTAGCAGATGTAACAACAATCGTTAAAAACTGGCAGAGTTCTCCGTCAACGAATTACGGACTACTAGTGCGATCTAACCAGGGGCCGTCATTTACAACTTCGTTAAACTTTTATTCAAGAGAAAACGGCACAGCAGCCAATAGACCCAAACTATATATAACTTATTATCCATGTACAGCTGTTAGCGGTTCACTGTATTCCCCCGTCGTCTACCCCGATGCCACCACCACCAGTTCCACCTTATCGGTAACGGTGAGCCCGCTGACCAATGATGCCAACTATTACGGTAATACGAATTCAGTTAGCAGTGTTACTGTTCCTGCCCATGGCACGGCTGCTATCAGCGGCAATAATATCATTTATACCCCCAGCGGGAATTTCGTCGGGATTGACACGCTGACCTATACGGTGAAGGATAACAGCAACAACAAAACAAGTACTGCAACCATCCGTGTCACCGTGACCCGTGTAGCGCCGACCATTGTCAACGATGCAGCTTCCACCAATTCCAATACCGCGGTGACGGTGAACGTTGGCAGCAATGATGTGGATCCCCAGAGTCCGGGTACTCTCACCGCACCCACGATCACCAGCAACCCCAGCAATGGTACCGCTACCGTGAGCGGCAATAATATCATCTATACCCCCACCACCGGCTTCGTGGGTACCGATGTATTTACCTACACCCGTTCCGGCGCAGCTACGGATGCCTGCTCGGCCGCCCTGTCCGGCTCCGCATCGGTTACCGTTACCGTCAACAACCAGCCGCCGGTGGCCAATAACGACAATATCAGCACTTTTGGCTGTACCCCCGTCACCATCAAGATCAAAGACAATGATACCGACCCGGAAGGCGGTACCCTGACAGCAACGATTGTTACCAATCCTTCCCATGGTACCCTGACAGCCAATGCCGATGGTACTTATACCTATTCACCCAATACCAGCTATACCGGCACCGACCAGTTTACCTATACTGTGAAGGATCCCTATAATGCTGTCAGCAATACGGCAACGGTTAGCATCACGGTGAGCGGTTCGGCCAATCCCAACATTGCGCCGATAGCGGTAGCAGACAGTACCAGTACCCTGATGGGCCAGCCTGCGTACACCAATGTACTGATCAACGACTCTGATCCCAACAGTGATGCACTTACCTTAAGTATCACTGCAGCGGGTCTGAAGGCGCCATCCAATGGTACCATCCAGATCATGCCCAATAAGCTGATCAAATACACCCCGAACAGCGGATTCAGCGGTACGGATACCTATGAATACCAGATCGCAGATTCCCACCCGGATTGTTCGGGTACCAGTTCGCTCACCGCCAAAGCCCTGGTGACCATCACGGTCAGCGCTGTGCCGACCACTTTAGCCGGTACAGTTTGGAATGATGCCGATAAAAGCGGACGGACAGATTTCAGTAATATTAAAACAGGAACCGAAACCGGTACCAATGCCAACGGCAGTATGTATGTGTACCTGGTGGATGCTTCCTACAAAGTGATTGACCGGACCGTCATTGATATTGACGGCACCTACCTGCTGAGCAATGTTCCTTCCCTGACTTCCAACCTGAAGCTGGTGCTGACCAATGATGATATTGCAATCGGTGCTACCCTGCCTTCTACTCCTTCCTTACCGACAGGTTATGTGAACTCATCCCCGCTGACCCGTTCCCTGGGTACGACCACCAGTGCGGATATGACAGGTTATGATTGGGGTATCTATACCAATACCGTACTCGATCCGGGTGTGATTGCCGGACCTTCCCAGGTATGCGTGGGCAGTACACCGGCGGCCTTCAGCTCCACCAGCAATGCCACCGGCGGTACCTTCGGCGCCAGCAATTACAGCTACCAGTGGCAGTCATCTACCGACAATTTTAATACCGTTATCACAGATATCTCCGGCGCCACCAGCGCCACGTACACACCTGCTGCTGCCATCGGTGTTACCACTTACTACCGCAGAAAAGTTTCGACCAGCCTGGATGCGGCCAAATACAGCAATATCGTAACGGTGACTTTGCAGCCCCTGCCCACCGTGGCGGTTACACCCACCAGTGCGACCATTGCCAAGGGTGGCAATACCAGCCTGACTGCATCAGGCGCGGATACCTATAGCTGGTCGCCCGCTACCGGATTATCCGCCACCAATACAGCAGGTGTAACGGCCAATCCGACCAGTACCACGGCCTATGTGGTAACCGGTACGGTATCGGCTACGGGTTGCGTAAATACTACCACCATAACGGTCACCGTGATTGATCCGGGAACCATCGGTACCGACCAGAGCAATTGCGGCAGTTATACGCCCGCAACGCTGACCTCCACGGCGGATGCCAGCGGAGTTTTATCGGGCATCACCTACCAGTGGCAGTCATCCACCACGAGTGATTTCAGCAGCGGTGTCACTACTATTGCGGGTGCAACATCTACTACTTATTCACCGGGTGCAGCGATCAGTGCGACTACCTATTACCGCCGGATAGCTATTTACAACGGTGTCAACTATTACAGCAATACGATTACTGCTACGGTGAAATCCCTGCCTGCAGCTACGGCATCCAATAACGGACCGGTGTGCGTGAATGGCACCCTGAACCTCAGTGCATCGGGCGGAACGGGATATAGCTGGGCCGGACCGAATGGCTACAGTTCCACATCGCAGAATCCTTCTTTTACAGCCGGCGCTTCGAGTGGCGGAACCTATACGGTCACAGTAACCGGATCCAATGGCTGTACCAATACCGCGAGTACGGTGGTGACAGTGAATACCCTGCCCACCGTGGCGATATCGCCCACCACTGCGACCATTGTAACCGGTGGAAGCATTACTTTAACCGCATCGGGTGCGGATACGTATAGCTGGTCGCCCGCTACCGGATTATCCGCCACCAATACAGCAACCGTTACGGCCAATCCGACCAGTACCAAGGCCTATGTGGTAACCGGAACGGTATCGGCTACGGGTTGTGTGAATTCGACCACTTATACGGTAACCGTCCAGAACAAACTGATTGATGCCGTAGATGATGATTATACCGGTACGCCGATCAATGGCGCCAAAGGCGGCACCACCCCCGTTGTATTGGTGAATGATAAGCTGAACAATATACCGGTAGATATCAGCCAGGTGAACCTGACACTGACTTCCAACGGCGGCATTACCGGTCTGGCATTCGATGCCACCGGCGCCCTCGTAGTTCCTGCCAATACATTTGAAGGTACTTACACAGCCACCTATACCATCTGTGAGAAAGCTTATCCTACCAATTGCGATGCAGCCAATGTACTGATCACGATCGGCAGGGGACTGGGGCTTACAGCAACCGCTATCTGCCGGAACGATGTACCCTATATACAATATACAGTTACGCCCAACTTTAATCCGGCTACGACCAATCCTGTCACGATCAAATGGCTGAATGGCGATAAAACAACGGTAACGGCACAAGCTGTTGCCAGCAGTCAGCCCCTGACGGCCGAGATCCTCTGGCCCGGCGCTGCCGTAGACAACCAGGGCAATGGTATTGACTGGCCGGGCTGGTATATTTCCAACGGACAATGGGTACAGGGAGCAGACGGCTTTGAAAATACCCGTCCGACCGCCTATATGGTTTTCAGTGTGAATCCCACAGACACCATACAGGTCAGCTATCCGCCTGCAACACCGGCCTGTAATGCCGCGCCGCCGAATGTGGTTGTACCCATCCTGCCCGGTACCATCGGGGTGAATCAGACCATTTGTATAGGTTCAACTCCCGCCGCCCTGACATCGGTTACCAATCCCTCCGGTGGCAACGGCACACTTGCTTACCAGTGGCAGCAAAGCACCGATAGCCTGAACTTTACCGATATCACGGGCGCTTCAGCGCTCAGTTATGCGCCGCCGGCACTGTCGCAGAAAATGTATTACCGCCGGGCTGTCAGCGCTGCCGGTAATGCCGTAGTGTACAGCAACGTGGTTACGATCAGTACCGTAACACCGCCTGTGATCAGTGGTATCTCCGGACCCTGTGCAATCCAGAAAGACAGTACCCGGACATTCTCCGTAGCTGCCGCAGTACCTGCTGCCACCAATTATGTATGGTCGGTTCCCACCGGCTGGTCAGGCAGTTCTGCTACCAACAGCATCCAGGTAAAAGCGGGTACCAGCAATGGTACGGTCAGTGTAACACCTTATAATGGTGCCTGCGTGGGTAACACGGTTAGTTACCAGGTTTCCGTGATCGACTATGCCAAGATCACGCTCTCCGGCATACCGGTAACCGCTTCGGGTAATAATAACAGTCCCATTACGATTACCGTAACCCTGTTTGATGCCAATGGCAACCGTATTAACTGCAGTGGCGGTACCGCCACCGTGCAGATGTGTGATGGGAATAATCCGGGCACTTTTACAACGGTGATCGATAACAACGATGGTACCTATACCACACAACTGACGGCACCGGCCAATGATCTGAATATCTGTGCTACGATCGGCGGTATTCCCACCCAACAGCAGGCCCATGTAACTTTTACCGGCCCGCAGGGCGGCATCTCCGGCAATGGCCCGATCCTGGCTACGGAAACACCCAAGCTAACTTTCACCATGACCGCCGGCAGATCGCCCTATACCGTTATCTATAAATCAGCCAAGAGCAATAAAACAGATACCCTTACCAATTATATCAGCGGTACGCCTACCGGGGTAGCATTGATACCTTCTACCACCCTGTACACCCTGGTATCCATCATCGATGCCAACGGGGAGCGAAGGGATAATAATTTTAACCGTGATACCGCCACCATCATCGTGGTAGCGCCCAAAGTGGTGATCACCCTGAAAGCGGATAAACCGGTGAAAGATGGCGGTGACAGCACGTATTCATTACAGATACATGTCACTACCAAGAATATCGGTGACCTGGATCTGACCAATTCCCAGGCAAGACTGAACCTCAATACCGTATTCCCGGCACCTGTTACTTATGTATTGGACAGCGTAAAAGTATTCGGAACAACAGTGGTGCCCAATACAGGTTATGATGGTGTGCAAAGCACGGATCTGTTCGCAAAACTCAACCAGACCCCGCATGATATTTATCTGCGCCAGCCCCTGCCATTCAGGCAATACCTGGATCCGCCCGGAGCCGGCGCGGTCGGCGCTTCGCCTGATGGCAGCGGGGAAACACCCGCAGTGGAATGGTGGGGTGATGCAGCCGGCAAAACCCCGGCTAACAACGACCAGCCCGTACAGGTTGCGGAGGATGGACACAGTGTTTACCTGTTCGGTCCTCTCTCATCCCTGCCGGTAGGGGTAGAAGCGGATATTACGTTGTGGCTGCATATCTCCACACATGGATATACCGATCCCTTTGTGATGCAGGCGGTGGCGCTTGGCACGGGCAGTACGCAGGGAGCAACTGCGCTCGCTACCAGCCTCTCCAATGATAACCAGGATGTCAGCGAACATCCCGAGGTGACACACCAGGGAGAACCTGTACCGACCGTGATCAATTTCTTCCCGTCTGCCCTGATCGGTGCTTCACTCAGTGCCAGCACACCGGTTGCACAAGGCAATGGTACTTATAATGTGACCCTGTCGTACAAACTGAAAAATTACGGCAGTGTGAATTTCAGTAATGTGCAATTATTCCAGAACCTGCTGGGTGCTATCGGCGCCCCGTCTACCTATACCATGGTGGGCGG
Source organism: uncultured Sediminibacterium sp. (assembly GCA_964486805.1). Taxonomy (GTDB): domain Bacteria; phylum Bacteroidota; class Bacteroidia; order Chitinophagales; family Chitinophagaceae; genus Sediminibacterium. The sequence goes on from CAZAOR010000443.1 coordinate 10,067, forward strand.
TGTAACAACCACAGGCACCCTGTTGCCCAACCCGGCATTTAATGGTAAAACAGACAGTAATATGCTGGCGCCCGGCAGCCTGCTCGGATATCAGCAGGAAGGAACGGTTCAGTACACGATCAATATTACACCGAACCAGCTGGCATCGCTCTATCGGCTCCAGGCAACAGCAAAAGGTTTCAGCAGTGATTTGAATTCAACAATAACCGATCTGTCAACCAATGGCAGCAACCCGGATCCGGATGGCAATAATATTCCCAGTGAAAAGATCATAACCGAGATCGTGATCAATCAAGCTGTGCCCCCGTTAGTGCCGGGACAGATTGCCATCAAAAACGGACTCAGTGGTTACTGCGGTTCGGCCAATGGCATCCAGGTATTGCCGGTGAGTACGAACAGCGGGGGATTGGATACTTACCAGTATCAATGGCAAAGCTCATCGGATAATATCAGCTTTACGGATATCTCCGGTGCAACAGATAGTGTGTACACAACGGGACAGATCAATAACAGTGTCTACCTGCGCAGGGGTACGATTTCCGGCAGCCAGGTACAGTACAGCAATGCGGTGCAGATAAAAATATACGGCCTGCCGGCGAAACCGGTAATTACCGGCAGCTCCAATATCGTGGTAGGTACGGGTAATATCATACTGAGCGTGCCTGCTGCTTCCGCCTATGCCTGGTCAACGGGAGAAACCACGCAAAGCATTGTGGTGACCGGTGCGGGAAATTATTCCGTAACCATCAGCGATGCGAATGGCTGTACTGCTGCATCTGACGCGTATGCAGTAACAGCACTCAATCCGATTGCCGTATCCGATGTGGAGAAACTGCTGGCGCAACCGGCAACCCTGCAGTCGGACGGCAGCTTCCTGATCGGCTTTACCATCGTATCAAGCAATCTGCGCAATGAATTGCTGGACAGTGTGCGGATCAAAGATGATCTCACCAAGGTATTCCCATCCAGTACAAGGTTTGAGGTACTGAGCATCAAGGCAAGCGGCAAATTGGTTGCGAATAACCTCTACAACGGTAATTCGGTGGTGGATATGCTGAATAACGGCAGCCAGTTACCGCCATTGCAGAAAGACTCAGTGCAGATCGTGGTGAAACTGACCCCGAATGGTTTCTCCGGTGTGTTGAACAATGTGGCAATACAAACAGCGAAATCACCGTATGGGGTATTCAGTGTTACTTCCAATGATCCGGTGGCCGGTAACGGCAACCCGGTTCGTAACCCGACTAAATTCTCCATACCCCTGGTAGATATCTTCATCCCGTCGGGATTCTCACCCAACCATGACGGGGTCAATGATCAGTTTGTGATTACGCGTCCTTATAATACTACCATTAACCTGGAAATTTATAACAGGTGGGGTAACCCGGTTTATATATCACCGGATTATAAGAATGACTGGGATGGAAGGGGCAACCAGCCCAACCGGATACTGGGGAATGACCTGCCGGATGGCACTTATTATTATATCGTGCTGGCAACAGATAAGAATACAGGTTCTGTCCGCAAGTTTGCCGGTTTCATCACGCTGAAACGATAAGATACTGATGTTGAAAAAAACTAAATACACAAAAAGCAGGCAAGGTTTTGATCGCGCACCGGTGTATGGATTATTGCTGCTGGTACTGGCTGTTTTCAGCCGGCAGCAGTTACAGGCACAGCAGGAACCCATGTATTCGCAGTACATGTTCAATATGCTGAATATCAATCCGGCTTATGCCGGCAGTCGCGGCGTGCCTACTGCCACGGCCCTTTACAGGGATCA
>CAZAOR010000444.1:0-6305 GCA_964486805.1 uncultured Sediminibacterium sp.
ATTGGGCTGTCTATTGGCGTACACCTGCTCTGCCTGCTGAATATACCGGCCATTGTAATGATCTGGTATTTCCGTAAACGTCACACAATTCACTATCCGATGTTGCGCAGGTATTTTATCCGCCTGGTCCTGGCAGGCGGAATTTTGGGAATCATCCTGACATTGTTCAGCGCAAAGGCTGAGGCGGATGCCGTGGATGGCTTACCCCTGGATGGCACAATGCCGGCCCTTGTTTTGGTTGGCTGTTTCCTTGCCATCGCCTGCATGTTCCTGGCAGAAAGGATCGGTAAAAAAAACAAAGCACTATACGGCGGTGTGTATATTTTTATCATCCTGGGTTGTGCGCTGGAGCAGGTGATACAAACTGGTATTATCCAGTATTCCGTGAAGATGGCTGGCATGTTCGATGTATTTTTTGTAAATCAGCTGCACCTGCCTTTTTTCTCAGGTTTTGCCCTGTTTTTTATGCTGATGGGGACTGCTATCTGGTGGGGACTGCGCTATGCCGCCGCCAGGAAACTAAGCCTGCTGACCATCTCACTATGGTGCCTGGTTTTTATCATGGTTGGATACAGCACCTACCTCACCACCATGATGCGCAGCAATGCCAATACCGCACTCGATATGTTCAATGTCGACAACCCGGTTACACTGGAAGCCTATCTGGGCAGGGAACAATATGGAGACTTTCCGGTGATCTATGGACAAAAATTTAACGCGAGGCCAGTAGGCTTTCGCGAAACGGCGGTCAAATACGGAAAGGCAGCCGGTAAGTATGCAGCAGATGGCCGGAACGGACAATATGTTTTTGCCCCTGAAGAAAAAATGGTATTCCCCCGCATGTGGGATATGAGTAATGAACAGTCGCATGCGGACTATTACGCCGACTATTTAGGGGTTGGCAAAAAGAAAGACGGCAGCTATGATATTGAGCAGGGTCAGAACGGATACCCCGCGCGTCCGGACTTTGGAGATAATCTCTCTTTCTTTCTCAACTACCAGAACTACTATATGTATGTCCGGTATTTCTTATGGAATTTTTCCGGCAGGCAGAATGATCTGCAGGGATTGATGATCAGTGATCCTCGAAGCGGTAACTGGATCACCGGCATATCCTTTATCGACAACGCGCTCTATGGGAACCAGGACCTGCTGCCCACCGCACTCAGGAATAATAAAGCACACAACACCCTGTTTGCACTCCCGCTGATGTTCGGTTTGATCGGATTGTTTTACCAGTACCGGAAAAACAGAGGTGATACGATTGCCATGCTGCTGCTGTTTTTTTGTACGGGACTGGCCATTATCATCTATATCAATCAATCAGGCATGCAGCCGCGCGAACGCGATTATGCCTATGTGGGATCCTTTTATGCTTTTGCGGTATGGATCGGCCTTGCAGTACTATACTTTGCCGGGCTGGCACAAAACTGGTCGATTGCCGCCATTAAAAAAAACCTGGCCGGCGGAGCCCTTGCCATCGGTGGATTAACATTGCTGATGCTTGCAGCAGGCTTTGGTTCAGCCGCCCTCATCGCAGGTGCCGGCTTGTTTGTTTTATATGCATTGGTGTCACTGGGCTTTCCCTGGCTGCTGAAACAGATAGCCAGCCGTTCCGGCATGCTGGCTATCCTGACACTTGCTTCACTCGCGATTCCGGCATTAATGGGGGTGCAGGAATGGGATGATCATGACAGAAGCCGCAAGCAACTGGCCCGCGATACTGCCAAAGACTTTCTCGAGAGTTGTGCCCCCAACGCCATTCTGTTTACCATGGCAGATAATGATACATATCCTTTATGGTATGCACAGGAAGTGGAAGGCATTCGCCCGGATGTACGTGTCGTGATCACTACCCTGATCAGTGCAGACTGGTGTATCGATCAGTTGCGGTATAAGATCAACCAGAGCGATCCGGTGGATATGATCTGGTCGGCAGAACAGGTACAGGGCGATAAAAGAAATGTTGCTTTCTACAAGCCCCTGCCTGGGTATCCTCAGGACGATTATTACGATCTCTATGACCTTTTGCAGCATTATATGGGGGATGATAAAAACCTCGATGAACATGGATACTGTACACTGCCGGTGCATCGCTTATCTATTCCGGTGGATCAGGAACTGGTAAAAAAGAACGGAACAGTTAATCCGGGTGACAGTGTGCTCAGGGAACTGCGATTTGAGCTGCCGGTAACTACTTTATATAAAAATGACCTTGCGATATTGAACGTGATTGCGGCCAACAAATGGAAGCGGCCTATCTATTTTACATTCCCGTACGGCAATATCGGCCTGAACCAGTATTTGCGCAGGGATGGTCTTGCTTACAGGCTGGTACCGGTAGCGGGTCAGTCCATCAATCCCAATTGGTCGTATGCGGTTCTGCTGAAAAAATTCGGATTCGGTAATGCCAATCAGCCCGGTGTGTATTTTGATGAAACCAACCGGCAGCAACTGAATCTGCTGCGTCTGGCCGGCGCATCTTTGGCAATGGATTTATGTAACCAGGGGCGAAAAGCCGCCGCCAGGACTATCCTGCAGTACCTGGACAGCCGGATATCAGCGGAAAACCTGCCCTATGGATACCCTTCGCGGGGGAATGACCACGATGGTCAATCCCTGTTTTTCCTCCAGGCCTGCTACCGGGCAGGGGAACTGGAACTCGCATCCAAAGTGAAAACGGCTTTGCAGAAAGACCTGGAACAGCAACTGCGGTATGATAACAGTCTAACCGGAAGGGCAGCTGCATACATGCAATATGAACAGCAATCCGCAGAAGGGATGCTTAAACAAATCGAACAGTAATAAATGGACGAAGTGAGAAGTACGAAGCAGTCCTCCATTTGGCTTTTGTCCTTCGTATTTTGTCCTTAACCTAATCGCCCCAAATTTCTGCATGACGGGCAAAATAGGGGATCCCGAAAGTGCCCATCAGTCCTGTAATGATCTCAACACCCATCGTGAGGCCGCGGGCGCTGGAAGGCATGGGCTGACCAGTAGGAAGCATATTCGGTCCGAGCGGGATGAATGCAACCAGGGCTGTCAGCATGAGACAAAGCAGGATGTACAAAATCAGTCCTTTCTTCAGGTATTCCAGGAAAAGGGAATACACGATGCCGCCCACAACCAGGGTGGGGATACAGAAGAAAATGATGGAATTGATGTTAATGTACTCCGAGAACTGGTAATCAGTGATCTTGCGGTAAACAAAATCAAAGATCAGGCAGATAACGGCGGTGCCGATACCCACAAAGAGTCCGCCCAGGATGCCACGGGTGGAGAGGGAATAACGATAGGAAGTGGATTCCTGTTCCATACAAAAAGGTTAAAGGGTGAAAAATACCTGAACCTGTCTGGAATAAATCCCTGCTGGCAAGCAAATCCGGTTTGTCTAAAGTTCGGAACTTATTTGCGTGATGTCAAGTGGAAAATGGATGGCTACGGGAACCGGCTGATTATCCCCGTTTCCGGGAAAGCCAGGATCGATCTGACCGGGAAGTTTATCCTGATGGGCTTATACATCCTGACCAGTCACCAGTTTTTCCACAATTTCCGGGAAATACCGGTGTTCCAACTGATGGATTTTTGCTGCCAGGGATTCCGGGGTATCCTCGGGACTGACCGGGCATTTTGCCTGGAAGATCGGGGCACCCTCATCAAAATGTTCATTCACATAGTGGATGGTGATCCCGCTTTCTTTTTCACCGGCAGCGATGACGGCAGCATGTACATGTTGGCCGTACATGCCCTTACCTCCGAATTTGGGCAAAAGGGCCGGGTGAATATTGATCAGGTGTCCGGGAAAGGCGTTTACCAGGCGGGCTGGTACTTTCCAGAGAAAGCCTGCTAACACAATCCATTGAATATGAGCCTTTTCTAATTCTGACAGGTAGGCATCTCCCTTGAAAAACCGCTCCTTTTCGATCAGGAGAACGGGGATGCCCGCTTTTTCGGCGATCCCGATAACGCCGGCCCCCGGTTTATTACAAACCACCAGGGCAACCCTGGCTGAAGGATGATTCTGAAGTCGCTCCATGATCCTGGCTGCATTCGAGCCTGTTCCCGAAGCGAAGATGGCAATACAAACCCTTGCTGGTTGGAGCTTGCTGCTTTTTGACTGGGATTTTGGTTGCTTGTCCGAAAGGCCCAGAAGGCCGATTTTTTGCAGCAATTTCTTTTCATACTGCCAGAAGAATGTCCACTGACCCCATAAAGCGCCATAGAACAGAAGCAGAAACTGGTAACCGACCAGGAGCATACCTAAACGCAGCAGGATCCGGGCATACAGGGGGCTGTCGGCATTCATCCCCAGCCAACCCGTGATATAACGGGTAAGCCAGGCGGCAGTGAGGCCGGTAAGGGCAAAAACCAGGAACAAAATGGTGAATTGCCGGGTACTGACACCCCATTTTTCCCGGAGGCGATGAAACATGCGCCAAAAATGAGATAAAAAAACGATTTGCTAATCGTGAAAACCTTTGTGAAAATATACCGGTGAAAAAAAGCACGATGTATAAACAAAGCATGGAATGGGTTGAAATGCAAGCAGGACAAGGCTAAAAAAATTTTCTTTGATAAGGGTATTTGTCAGCTTCGTGTCATATTTTTGCACCCGTTCACGGATATTTTTCCCCACCAGAACCTCGTTTGTGAATATGATATCTTTTAGACGTTTTGCCAAAAACAGTATCCCCGGAACCCTCCTCTTCCTCAGTTGTTTATTCGGCACAACCGTAAATGCCCAGGACGGAAAAACACTTTTCCAGACCAATTGCGCCGGTTGCCATGCTGTTAATAAGAAGGTGACGGGACCTGCCCTTGCCGGTGTGGAAGACCGCTGGCCCGATAAAGCCAAACTGCATGCCTGGATCCGCAACAATGCGGCTGTGTTGAAATCGGGTGATAAATATGCGAACGACCTGTTCGTAGAGTATAATAAAACTCCGATGCAGTTGTTTCCCAGCCTGACGGATAAGGATATTGATGCGATCCTGGGCTATATCAAATCTGTGCCGGCTCCTACAGCCGCCGCACCTGCTGCCGGCGCCGCTGCTGGTCAGGGAGAAGAAGGGGACAACACTTTGTTATTCGGTATCCTGACCCTGATACTCGCAGTAGTGGCCCTGATCCTGCTGCAGGTGAATGCCAACCTGAAAAAACTGGCCGATGAAAAAGAGGGGCAACCTGCTATTGAACCGGTTCCTTTCTGGCGCAATAAAAGCTATATCGCTTTCATTACCGTAATCCTGTTCATTGTTGGCGGTTACCTCACGTCGAAAGGCGCTATGGGACTTGGCCGCACACAAAATTATGAGCCGGTTCAACCTATTTTCTACTCCCATAAAGTGCATGCCGGTGTTAACCAGATCAGCTGCCAGTATTGCCATATCGGTGTTTACCAGGGCAAACAGGCAACTATCCCTTCCGTAAACATCTGTATGAACTGTCACATGGCCATCAATGAATACACAGGCGACAAATTATATAATGCAGCCGGTGAAGAAGTGGATGGTACCGCACAGATCCAGAACCTCTATAAATATGCCGGCTATACCCCCGGCCAGCCCTGGGATGCATCCAAAGCCAAACCCATCGAATGGGTACGCATCCATAATCTGCCTGACCACGTGTATTTCAACCACAGTCAGCACGTAAAAGTAGGCCAGGTGGCCTGCCAGACCTGCCACGGTGAAATCCAGAAAATGGATGAAGTGAAACAGTTCGCTCCGCTCAGCATGGGCTGGTGTATCAACTGTCACCGCGAAACCAAAGTGCAGTTCAAAGACAACGGTTTCTACAGCATTTATGAAAAATACCACCAGGACCTGAAATCCGGTAAAATCGACAGTACAAAAGGGATCACTGTTGAGAACATCGGCGGTACTGAGTGTCAGAAATGCCACTATTAATAAAGGAACGAAAGGGTTTTCGGGTCCCACCCGGCTGCAGGAAGCTCTTAGTAAAAAATAGTTGTTAAGTATAGCAGGAGAGAAGAGGAAAAGGTAAATCCTGATCCGGTTGTCAACTGCTCGAATTATCAAATAAATACAATGGAAAAAAAGCACTGGCAAAGTTTTGGAGAACTGCATCAGTCAGAAGCCTACCAGAAAGATGTGAAGGATGAATTCAGGGAAGAATTGCCCTTCGAGGCTGATGACAGCAAAGGGTTTCTGTCTGCCAAAGCACCCAGGAGAGACTTTTTGAAATACCTCGGTTTCAGTACTGCCGCCGCTGCCGTAGCTGCCAGTTGCGAAATGCCGGTGAAAAAAGCAATACCCTTCGCCAATAAACCGGAAGATGTAGTA
>CAZAOR010000445.1:0-3404 GCA_964486805.1 uncultured Sediminibacterium sp.
TCAGCAAATGCTGCTTCTGCCAGGATTTCAGGTACCTGGGTACCTGTTCTGCCCTGGAATTTTTTTTGGGTGAAAAGAAAGGATGCCTGGGCGTTCTCGAGCATATATTGAATCCGTTCACCGGGATAATCAGGATCCAGCGGTATATATGCTGCGCCGGTTTTGAGTATCGCCAGCAGCACCACCGGCAGCGATGCCGACCGGCTGATCAGCAACCCGATAATACTGCCTGGCTGTACACCTTTGGCCATCAGCCAATGGGAGAGGCGATTGGCACGTTCATTCAATTCCCGATAACTGATTCCCTGCTGTTCAAAACGCACAGCCTGTTTATCACTGCAACGCGCTGCTGTCTGTTCGATCAGTGCATGCAAAGCAATCTTTGGATAATCAGCAGCAGTTCGATTGGATTCAGCCGGGTCTTTCAGAAATATGGGCTTGATTGCCTCCGCCATCATGAAACAAACGATAAAAACAACAATAAATTGAATACTGGTACAAAATAATCAAAAACCAAGGATTGTGAAAAGGTTTAGTTGTAACTGGATGATATTACCTGGAGTATATAATAAAAAAGGAGCTGGTACTGCTCCTTTTCCTATTTGATCTTTACTGTCAGTTGTCATCATCATCGGGTTCCTGCCGTTTGTATCCAAAATCGTCATTTTCTGTTTCCTTATTCGGAGGCGATGGGGTTTCAGCACTCGGCGCTACATAAATAGTCTGGTGATAAAACTTGGTCGAGGGTTTTACTTCATTCAGTTTCTCCTGGAAAATGGCGATATATTTATTGTCTTTATTGTTCTTGGTGAATACATCTTTCAATTGTGCGAACAGGTCGAGGGAACTGTTTTCAAATACAGAAGTTTCCAGGCTTACCAGTTTGATATTGGCTTCTACAAACTGGTTCATTTCTGTATTGATAATCGTACAGTGAATATTGCCTTTTACAATGGAGTCCTTGCAGAGATTCACCCGCAGGCTGTAAACAGAACCCTCAAATTCTCCCTCTACTTTTATCTCATTGCAGATGATCACCCCCTTTACGATACCTGAAGGCGTGATATGGATGGTTTTCTTGCTGTAGAGCACCCCATTGAAATTGCCATCCAGAACGATGTCATTTTCAGAGTCCAGTATCCCGGAGATATTCGTGGAACTGGTGATGAATAGTTGTTTGTTGTCGGGCATGGTTTGTGTCGAAAAACTCGAACTGGGATCATGCAGCAACTGTTCCCTGAATTTGTTCATGGTTTAATATTTGGTTACATCGGGTTGAAACGATGGAATCGGGTTCAATTCCGCTGAAAAATAATCAATCTTGCTCAAAATGAGATCATTCCCGGTTATTTTTTCATGAAATGGGCGGGATGCCGACAGTTCTCTGCACAAAACAGGCGTAAAATAGCTATCTTGGCCCAGAGCCAATATCCATACCCACAGACCCCCATTATGTCCATGTTCAAAAAAAACGAAAAGCAGGAAAACGGTATGCTGCCGGCGATACAGGTGGTGTCAGGCGGCGTGTATTTCGGGATTATCAAGACATCTTCCCCCATTCGTATTGAAGGCGATTTCAAAGGCATCATTTTTTGCACCAATAAAGTGATTATTGACAAAAAAGCCACGGTGAACGGCGATATCCTTTGTCATGAGATCATGATCAGCGGCATGATTGATGGCAATGTCATCTGTAAGAGCAAGTGCTTCCTGGATACGGATGCCCTGGTGAATGGGGTGGTGAGAACTTCCTTATTCGAAAATACGGCAGGCAGTACTGTAACCGGTCCGGTTTATGTGAACAAGGAAAATGATTCGATCGATGTAGAAGAATATTACGAACTGTTTAATAAGAAAGAAACCCTGGAAAAGATCAAGACCGAATACTTCTCGCTTCCCCAAAAGCTTATCCTGATCTCTTAACCTAACGATCGTTTTTTTCTGATTGTGTATTTTTAGGGTCTTGATGACGCTTTAATCCCCAGCATGAAGGAAGCTTTGCAGCAACTGTCTAACCGGTTGGCAGGAGATTTATACTTCGATAAGGTCATGCGTACGCTTTATGCAACCGACGCATCGGCTTATCGGGAAATGCCTTTGGCGGTAGCCATTCCTGCGAATGAAACGGATATCCGTATACTGATTGATTTTGCGCGGGAATATCAGACCTCGCTGATTCCCCGCACCGCGGGCACTTCCCTGGCCGGCCAGGTAGTAGGCAATGGAATCGTAGTAGATGTATCCAAGCATTTCAACGCAATCCTGGAATTGAACACTGCAGAAAAATGGGTGCGGGTTCAGCCGGGTGTGGTGCGGGATGAACTGAACCTCTACCTGAAACCTTTTGGATTGTACTTCGGTCCGGAAACTTCTACCGCTAACCGGGCCATGATCGGCGGCATGGTCGGTAATAATTCCTGCGGATCCAACTCAGTCGTTTACCGCAGTACCCGTGAACACCTGCTGGAGGTGAAAGCCTTATTAAGTGACGGATCAACAGCCGTATTCGGCAGCCTTTCCACGGCGGACTTCCATGCGAAATGTGAACAGCAGTCCTTAGAGGGACAGGTATATCGCAATATCCGGTCGATTCTCGGTAATTATGAAAACCGGCAGGAGATCAGCAGGCAGTTCCCCAAACCTTCCGTGGAACGAAGGAATACCGGTTATGCCATAGACCTGCTGGCGGAAACGGACCCTTTTAATGCCGGCGGGCCGGATTTCAATTTCTGTTCTCTGCTTGCCGGATCAGAAGGCACGCTGGCCTTTCTTACCGAGATCAAATTGAACCTGGTACCCCTGCCGCCGGTCACGACGGGCCTGCTCTGTGCCCATTTTCATTCGATTGATGAATCCCTGCATGCCAATCTGATCGGTTTGCAATATCATCCCCGTGCCATTGAACTTATCGATCATTATATTCTGGAATGCACCAAAGAAAATATTGAACAACGGAGGAACCGCTTCTTCGTACAAGGCGATCCCGGCGCTATTTTGGTGATGGAGTATGCCGGTGAAACCAGGGAGGATATCCTGGCTGTCACCAGCCAGGTAGAAGCAGCAATGCGTGCAGCCGGTCTTGGTTACCATTTCCCTGTTTTATTTGGTGAGGATACCAAAAAGATCTGGAGCCTTCGTAAAGCTGGTCTGGGCCTGCTCGGTAACCTGCCAGGCGATGATAAGGCTGTACCCGTGATAGAAGACACTGCCGTGGATGTACAGGACCTGCCTGCCTATATTCGGGAGTTCAATGAAATACTCGCACGTTACGGATTGCATTCGGTGCATTATGCACATGCGGGTTCAGGCGAATTACATCTGCGTCCGATACTCAATCTCAAAACCACAGAAGGAAACCGGATGTTCCGGACGATTGCGGAAGAAGTGGCCACGCTTGTTAAGAA
>CAZAOR010000446.1:0-4729 GCA_964486805.1 uncultured Sediminibacterium sp.
TCTTTCTGAATTTTCTTTTAGCAGCCATGTGCAGTACTAATATTGATGCGGCTGGCAACCCCGCACCCGTTACTTACTATATCCATCCGGTATATGGAAACGATACCAATTCAGGACAATCGAGGCAGTCCCCGCTGCAGTCATTGGCAGCCATAGATCAGATAAAACTGCACCCGGGTGATACAATCGTTCTGGCATCCGGTCAAACCTTTTATGGCAGCCTGCACATCATTCAGCAATCCGGTGATGCCATGAACCCTATAACCATTCTATCGGCTCCCGTGAACGCGCATGATCCAAACGAACCTGCCCTGATCAATTTCCAGGGGCGATTGTACGGTATATTACTGGAAGATGCCAGTTATATTGTTGTATCCGGTATTCATCTCACAGCCAATGGCGGGGGTACTGAAACAGCATCGGGTAACGAACCGATGCGATGCGGGGTCATGGTACGCAACCTGCATCTCCCGGTTATGCAGCATATCTTCCTGAACGAATTGGAGATCAAAGATATTTTTTTTGAGAACCCCGGCTATATCCGGCCTGCCGGAGAAGTAAAGAGCGCAAACGGCACGCAGAAATATGGATGGGGTATCCGGGTACTAAGTCCTGCACAACAGCATTACTTGCAGGATCTCACCATCTCAAATTGCAGGATAAGCAATGTCAGTCATACCGGTATTAAATTAACCGGCTCCGATCAAAATATCCGGGAAGTAAAAATATTGCATAACCGCCTGATGCATACGGGTGGTCCGGGCATACAAATGTCGAATGTCCAATCAGCATATACAGCATTCAATCACATTGATCACTCCGGCAGCACGGCAGACAGCCGGAATTGGGGAAGAGGCAGCGGACTTTGGACCTGGGGATGCTCTGATATCCTCATCGAAAAAAACACCTTCCAGTTTGCCAATGGGCCGGGAGATTCGGATGGCGCGCATATTGATTTCAATTGTAATAATGTCATTCTGCAATACAACCTGAGTGCTTATAATGCAGGAGGCTTTTGTGAAATACTGGGAAATACCTATAACTGTATTTACCGGTTCAATATCAGTATCAATGACGGGTATCGGATAAAAGGCAAAAACGGTGCTTTTCAGGAAGGTAAAACACTGTGGTTAAGCGGATACCGTGGTGACCACCAACAGCGGAAAGGTCCGGTTAATACCTATATCTACAATAATACGATTTATGCAGACTCTTCGATATTTCCTAAAATAGCTTTTGACAATACCAGTCATGGCATATTCATTGCCAATAATATTTTTTATACGGTACATCCTTTTACCCTTGTTTTAGGCGACCAATACAAAGCGGAACTCCCCGGTAAAAAAATAATGGAAAACATGCAGGTCACCCACAATCTCTTTTTACACCCTGATTCCTGGCCACAGGATATGCATGTAGAAGCCCTTGGTTCTTTTTATACCGATCCCAGGTTCAATCGGCCGGGCGGAATGCGTCCGGAAGATTATATACCGAATGACACCCTGATCCTGCACGCGCAAGGTGTTTTCCCTGACAGCGATCTGGCACCAGCAGAAACAAATTATCATCCGGCACCCCTGCAAACCGACTTATTAAACAACCCGCTTGGTGGAACACTGCCGATTGGTGCTATCAAATCCAGACAGCTTTCAAAATAAACCGTATGCATTTCCCGATTGTAAAAACCGGACTACTGCTTGCCGCAGCAACGCTCATCGCCCTTGTATACAAGACTTATCCCAACAAAGCAACCAGCCAAAAACCCAATATCCTGATCATCTATGTGGATGATCTGGGATATGGCGATGTAAGTTGTTATGGAGCAACCCAGGTACAAACGCCAAATGTAGATGCGCTGGCACGCAAAGGGATGAAATTCACTGACGCCCATTGTTCCGCATCCACCTGTACCCCATCCAGGTATGCACTGCTGACCGGCAGTTACGCCTTCAGGAACAATGCCGCCATCCTGCCGGGTGATGCACCCCTGATCATCTCGAAAAATACACCAACCCTGGCTTCCATGCTCAAGAAAGCCGGTTATGCAACCGGTGTGATTGGTAAATGGCATCTTGGGCTGGGTGATGGGCATCCCGACTGGAACAAGCAGGTAACACCAGGACCCTTGGAAATCGGGTTCGACTACAGTTTCCTGATACCAGCTACGCCCGACCGCGTACCCACTGTTTATGTGGAAAATCACCGGGTCGTTAATCTTGATCCGGAAGATCCCATCAGCATCAGTTATTCGAAAAGAATCGGGAATGATCCGATCGGGCTCGAACATCACGAGCTATTGAAAATGCAGGCAGACAGTCAGCACAGCGGCACCATCGTCAATGGAATCAGCCGAATAGGATTTATGAAAGGTGGCCATAAGGCCTACTGGAAAGATGAGGATTTTGCAACCGTATTGAATAATAAAGTGACCGAATTTATTACCCGGCACAAAGACCAGCCCTTTTTTCTTTATTACAGCCTGCCTTCCATCCATGTTCCGAGAGCACCGAATGCCCGTTTTGTAGGCGCCACAAAAATGGGGCCCCGGGGCGATGATATTGTGCAGATGGATTGGATGACCGGGGAAGTCATGAAAACCATCCAGCAACTCGGTCTGGAAAATAATACCCTGGTCATTTTCAGCAGCGACAATGGCCCGGTACTGGATGACGGATATGCCGATAAAGCCGTTGAATTACTGGGGAATCATCAACCAGCAGGTATTTATAAAGGAGGGAAATACAGCGCTTATGAAGGCGGCACCCGGGTACCGACCATCACCTGTTGGCCCGGTAAAATAGCGCCCGGTGAAAGTAACGCATTAATCAGCCAGGTAGATTTTTTTCAATCCCTTGCCCATCTGGTGGGCGAGAAAACTACAGCGCTTTCGACAGCGCCCGATAGCAAGAATCTATTGCCGGTACTTTTAGGCAAGTCGCATGAAGGACGTAAAAATCTCATTGAGGAATCCTTTGCGCTCGCCCTGAGATCGGGTGAATGGAAATATATCGATATCGCAAAAGGTAAAACACCGGACTGGCTAAAAAATAAAAAAGTGCCTACCGGACTTCAGGCTACCCCCCAACTATATAACCTGGAAGATGATCCCAAGGAAAATCATAACCTCAGCGAGGACTACCCGGATATCCGGCAAAAAATGGCCGCAGAACTGAATAAACTGATCACACAAAATAAAATCAGGCCCTCCTAAAAGGGGCAGATTCGTCAAAACAGGGGGCTCTCCAGTTCAATTGTGAATGCGGAGCAGTAGTTATGATCCGGAATATTTTATTTTGACTGTGTTATACGGAATGTCCTGGGCGGAATCATCCGAACTGTCGCACAAAAATCTTCTAATCAAAATCCTATAAAAAACCTGGTATGAAAAAAAAACAATCTTACCTGCCAATGCTGGCAATACTGCTGTTGGTCACCAACATGGCCTGCAAGAAAACAGCAAATGCGTACAACCAATTATTTGATGGCAAAAGAGGTAAAGAAGAAGGCAGGCTGCTGACCATTTCACAGTCACCCAATCTTGGCATGCCTAAAGCACTATTGGCCCCCGATAGTGTGTACACTTCCTACCCGCTCGCGGATGGCCTGATACATACAATCCCGGCTGGTTACGAAGACAAAATCGTTTCATTCCGCTTACCCAAAGGCTATATGGCGGTATTTGCAGAAAACAATGACGGCACCGGAGAATCTGTTTGTTATGTTGCCAATGACAGTGCTATCAATGCGACAGTACCGGAAAGATTACAAGGTAAAATCTCTTATATCCGCTATATCGCTGTAAATAATCCTGATAAAAAAGGAACGGCTTCTACGCAGGACTCTGCGGTGGAAGCCTTTGGCACGGAATGGTTTTATGGCTGGAGCCTGAACAGGTCATCCCTTCCCGGCCAGCAATTTGTTCCCATGACCTGGGGCAAGGGTTCCTGTACCGATGCGAATGTTGCTTACCTGATCGACCGGCCGGATATTGATCATTTATTGTCGTTCAATGAGCCAGATAATAAATCACAATCCAATATTCCGAACATCGATACGGCCGTTGCGCGATACCAGGTAATGCAGAAAACGGGGTTACGACTGGGTGCACCCGCCACCACCCAAAACCAGGTTTTCGGTACTGGTAAATGGCTGACAAATTTTATGGCCGCTGCGGCCCTGAAAAAAGTCAGGATTGATTTCATACCTATCCATTGGTATGATTGGGGAAATGAAACAAACAATAAAGCAACCGATTCACTCACGGCACAATTCATATTCAACCGGTTCATGAACTATATCGTAGCCACCCATAATGCCTATCCGGATCAGGCGATCTGGATCACTGAATTCAATGCCAACGTGAATCGTACTTCTCCCGTTGTACATGAATACTTTATGAAGCTGGCCACAGACTGGTTAAACAGTACGCCGTATGTGGAAAGATATGCCTATTTCTTTCCGAAAAGCCTGCCCGATGTAAATGCAGATTTCAGTCTTACCGAAGCCGGTCAATACTGGAAGAGCCTTCCAAGCACCAAGGCATTCAGCGGCAATATCCTTTCATCCGACACACCATTAAACGGCAACTAAATGCATTCTGCAATCTTGCAAACAGATCAACTCCACCAGTCATTCCGGGAGGCTTTCCACGAGCCTCCCCAATGGCTGGTGCGGTCACCGGGCAGAATCAATATCATCGGTGAACATACGGATTATAATGAAGGATTGG
>CAZAOR010000447.1:0-4027 GCA_964486805.1 uncultured Sediminibacterium sp.
TCAGGACCTGAATAAGCTGAAAAATGTCATTCCCAAATTCCTGGAAGAAGTAAGAAAGGATAAAACCTTTGCGAACTCAGATGTCAATATCAAATTCAATAAACCGGAAGTGCAATTGTCGGTTGACCGGATGAAGATCAAGGACCTGGGGCTCTCTACTTCCGATGTACTATCTGCTATTCAGTCCGCATTTGCCGGTGGACGATTGGCCTATTTCATCATGAACGGTTTCCAGTACCAGGTGATTGCACAGGTGGAAAGGGATGACAGGAACAATCCCAATGATATCCGCAACCTGTATGTACGCAATAGCCGAGGCGATAATATCCCCCTGGATGCTGTGGTGCACCTGGAAGAAAGCAGTAACCCCGCCACACTGTATCACTTTAACCGGTATAAGGCGGCTACCATATCAGCTTCTCTGGCGGAAGGCAAAACAATTGGTGATGGTATCAAAGCCATGCAGGCAATTGCCGACCGGTTACTGGATGAAAGCTTCCAGACATCCCTGAATGGCCCTTCCCGCGACTATTCAGAGAGCTCCTCCAATATCGTTTTTGCATTTGCGCTGGCGTTGATCCTGATCTACCTCGTATTATCGGCCCAGTTTGAAAGCTTCCTGGATCCCTTTACTATCATGCTTACCGTACCCCTGGCACTGGCAGGCGCCCTGCTCAGCCTCTACCTGTTTCATCAGACTTTGAATATCTTCTCTGAGATCGGTATGATCATGCTGATTGGTCTGGTAACCAAGAACGGTATCCTGATCGTGGAGTTCGCCAACCAGAAACGCAAGTTCGGCCTGCCCAAAACACAGGCTGTGATCGATGCCGCCGCTCAGAGGTTGCGTCCCATCCTCATGACCAGCCTAGCCACTTCCCTGGGTGCCCTGCCGATTGCTTTGAGCCTCGGTGCGGCATCTACCAGCCGGATACCCCTGGGTATTGTGGTTGTAGGCGGTATCATGTTCTCCCTGATCCTGACACTGCTGGTTATTCCGGCTGTGTACAGCTATATCTCCGGGAAACACAAGGCGAAATCGATCGAGATTACAGAGTGAGGAGAAGAATAATGAAATAATCAATAGTGACTATAATGGGTTTTGTGCCCGGATAGCTGATGCCCTGCTGACTGATACCGGGATTGCATCCGGCAGGGTTGGCCTGGATTTATGGCCCGCCGTATCTGAAATCCCCCAAAAACCAAAGACTAAAGTCAGGACTGTTTCTCCTGCGCTACCTTTGCCTAAAAGAAAGTTTATGCGTGAGGATATTGCAGCTATCCGGCGTGATTATAAATTATCCGCACTGGATGAACAGGAGATGGCTGACCATCCGATTGATCAGTTTGCCCGCTGGTGGGAAGAAGCTACCCATAGTGAAATTGATGAGGTGAATGCGATGACCCTCGCAACGGCTACCCCCGGCGGCCTTCCTTCAGCAAGGATTGTTTTACTGAAAGGATTCGACCAGCGGGGTTTTATTTTTTTCACCAATTACGAAAGCCACAAAGGACGCGAATTGGATCACAATCCGCGGGCTTCCCTGATTTTTTTCTGGAAAGAACTGGAAAGACAGGTCCGGATTGAGGGGCTAGTAGAGCGATTACCTTCGGAAGAGAGTGATGCTTATTTCGCATCCCGTCCCCGGGGCAGCCAGTTGGGCGCCTGGGCCTCTCAGCAGAGCACGGTCATACCCGATCGTGCATACCTGGAAAAAAGAATGCATGACCTGGAAGTTGCATACCAGGAGCGACCCATACCCCGGCCTCCTCATTGGGGAGGGTTCCTTGTGAAACCTCTGAATGTGGAATTCTGGCAGGGACGCAGCAGCCGGTTGCATGACCGGATTCGCTATGTTCTGGAACGCGGGCATAACTGGGCAATGCAGCGATTGGCGCCTTAATGGTTTGTGGTTGGGGTTGCGGTAAGGCTCGAAAAATGGCAGGCGGCTATTAGGATGATCAACAATACTAAACCGGGTAGGGGCCAGTCGGGACTTGCGCAAAAAAAGCGGCGCTGAGCCGCTTCGTATTATCAGACAGATCGCTATTACTTTCCTACAACCTTGTACTGTAAAGTATTGTTGGTGATCAGTTCTTCATAATACACATTATCCGGTGTTACATAATATTTCTTCTGATTGATCACGACTGTTTTGGCATCCGCCGGCAGATCTTTCACGATATCCCCGATTTTAGGCATCGCTGTTTCGGGTGCAGGACTCACCTGACTCGGTTGCGGGGCAGCAGCAGGCGGGGGAGTGTTCGCAGCCGAATTATCCGTATTCAATACGCCATGTTTGCCTTCCACCCGGTACCAGACTTCCCCATTGGGCTGTACCTGTTCGGTATAAAAAGTGCCATTCCAGGTGTAATAGGTTACACCGTCAATAACCTGCACCTGCGCATCGCGGGGGATAGCAGGAACCGTTGCGCCTACCGGTGCCTGCACCACTTCGTAACCGTTGTTATAAGGCCGGTAAAATATCCCATTGAAATAAAAATAAGGGAAGCCGCCTAAACGCAGGCTGAAATAACCGCGGGGCAATATGCCGATATGGATACCAAAAGGCGGTGGTGCCAGTTCATAGAAACCGCCGTAGGGGCGATAAAACAAGCCGCCCGAATAATACCAGGGGTTGCCGCCAAATTGGATACTTACAAAAGGGCCGGGTACATGCAGAAAGTGCTGCCCTCTTACCGGGTAATAGCGCCAGTTATTACTATAATGCCTTCCCCGCTGTGCCATCAGGCTGGCAGTTGTCAACAGGAGACAGGCAATTAGTGTAAAATACTTTTTCATGGGTGTTATTTTGTGGTCACTACAGGTATATCAAATCTTAAGCCATATCAAATCTCAAACTTGCTTTTCTGAATAAAATCTTAAAATCGGCCAATGCAGGGATTATCCGCATCCGACCCGTGGAGGTATGGTCTTACCGGAAAGGCTGCTGATGAAAGAACCCATTCCGAAGGCCCTGACTCTAATAAAAAAGCCGTCTGTAAAGAGACGGCTTTTTCCGGTAGATGTTTAACGGACAGGCTTATTCTCCGCCGCGGTCACCACGACCGTTTCGCGGATCGGATCCCTGCTTGATTTCAAATTCTTTCGGCGGTTCGGCCCCCATGAGGTTTTTGACAAAATAATCCCAACGGCGGCGCATCATGTAATTGGAGAAATTACCATAGCCATGCCGGCTGTTGGGGAATATGATCAGGTCATAATCCTTATTGGCTTTTTCCAGTGCATCAACTACCAGGAAGGTATTGCTGGGTGGAACATTATCATCCAGCAAGCCATGTGCCAGCAGGAGTTTGCCTTTGAGGTTCTTGGCATGTACCTGGTTTGCCTGCCATTCATAATTGGAAACCCCATCCGCATCTTTTTGTTCCAGGCCGATATAGCGTTCGCCCCAGTCATCTTCATACTTACGGTTGTCGTGGTTGCCGGATTCTGCAATACCCACTTTGAAAAAATCGGGGAAAGTGAACATCGCGCAGGCTGTGGCGAAGCCACCTCCAGAGTGTCCCCAGATACCGACACGGGTGGTATCGAGGTAACCATACTGGGCCGCTAACTGCCGGACCCCGGCCACCTGGTCGGGCAGGGTATTGATGGCCATGCGGCCATAACTCATATCATGGAAGGATTTGGAGCGGTTGGGATTGCTGGTGCCTTCAATGGCGACCACCACAAAACCCAGATTGGCCAGGGCATTATTATCACCGCGGGAAGCAGAGAATGCCCAACTGCCCACACTGCCGCCCTGCGGGCCAGGATAGATATATACCACTACCGGGTATTTTTTATGCGTATCCATTTTCTCGGGTGTGAACATGATGCCGTAGATATCGGTTTTGCCATCGGCAGCTTTCAAAGCAACGGGGATGGGTGCATGCCAGCCGGTCGCTTTCAGGCGGGTGGTATCGGTTTTTTGCAGGGTTGTCACCAAGGTGGCGTCCAATTTTAGCAGCACACAAACATTGGGTACAACCGGGTGGGAGTAATCGTCGATAAAATAATTTC
>CAZAOR010000448.1:0-3509 GCA_964486805.1 uncultured Sediminibacterium sp.
TCCGGCCCCAGGTCTTTGAGCTCCAGTATGATCAGGGAAGCCGTGCGAAGTTGCTGACGACCTACCTTGTCCAGCAGCCTGTAAGCTTTTTCCTTCTCCTGCAGGTAACGGGTTTCCGACGTATCGGCTTTTGCATAAAAAGCGGCTTTGTCAAAGTCGCCGTCCAGGCAGGCCTGCAGGTAATTCCTGCCGGCATCCAGGGCATCCTGCGCTTCCGGGTAATGTCCCTTGCTGCCACAGCCCATTAATAGTAAAAAAACAAAAGCAAAAAGATTCCGCATAGATAGGGGTTATGTCAAAGGTACGGCTTGGAAGAAGGAAAATAAAAAACGAAAAACCGGAGCGATAGGGCAGGTAGATCCCGGCAGTGCGAAGCTCAAAGCCAAAAACGGCAGCCTGCCTGCCATTTCGCCAACTTCCTGTCACCTGATAAGCGTTACCGAACCACTAGGATGGTGCGATGTTCCGGCATCTGCAGTATCGTCAATCACCCGGGCAACAGTGCCAGTCGTATGCTGGAGGCTGTTCTGTTCAATATTCCATCCATTGCCCGGGTTATTATTGTAAAACAGCCGTTACCCGAAACGGTTATAAATACTTAAGCGGAAATAAGCGGTCTTTTTCAGTACCGGTACGGAAAACAGCAGGGAGCTCGTCATGGTTGGGTGCAGGGGCAGACGCCACAAAGATGCCGGAAAAGACAATCGGTGAACGGGACAATTTGGTAGTGATGACGGTATCGCAGGCAGGTTCCGCCCTGCGGGAACGTAAAGAAATCATGTGTAAAATTTGCGCAAGTAAATACTTGCGTATATATTTGAAAGCAAATACTTGCATATTATGGAGATGCGGAGAGATGCTTTCCAGGCAAGAGCAGACCCTACCCGGCGGGAGATCATCGGGTTGCTGGTACAACAGGAACAGAACCTGCAAATGATCGCTGAACATTTCGATATGAGCCGGCAGGCAGTCTCCCTGCATGTTAAAGTGCTTCAGGAATGCGGCCTGATCAGGATCCGCCAGGAGGGCAGGGAACGCTGGTGCCGTGCGCAACCGGCGAAACTGCGGGAAGTAGCCGACTGGCTCTCCCCATACCGCCGGTTCTGGGAATCTAAACTCGATGCATTGGAGGATTACCTGCAACTGCTTCAGAAAAATAAAAAAAAACACCATGGAAAACACAAACGCAGCGATCAATGACCGGGAGATGCATCTTTCCCGCACACTGAACGCACCCATCGGACTGGTCTGGGAAGTATGGACCCAGCCCGAACATATCAGCCAGTGGTGGGGCCCCATCGGATTTACCACCACCATCGAAAAGATGGAACTACGGGCAGGCGGGGCATGGAACCTCATCATGCATGGTCCGGATGGACGTAATTATATCAACGAATCTGTTTTTACAGAACTGATACCGATGCAGCGGATCGTATTTGAACATGTATCTTATCCGAAATTTACTGCCATTATCCGGTTCGAAGCCCGGGGAGCGCAAACCCATATTCACTGGCGGATGATTTTTGAAAGCAGGGAATTATTGGAAAACGTGGTCAGGACTTTCGGCGCCGACCGGGGACTGACGGAGAACTTTATCAAAATGGCCGACTACCTCTCCGGCATGCATCGGTAGGGCTGGATCAGTCCGGGCAATGAATTTAACAGTTTGAACGGGTTACTATTCGCTGTTCAGCCGCATGAATAAACGGAACTGCTTATTTTTAGGATGTTGAAACTACTTACGCATTATATCCTGCCGGCCTTCCTGTTCCTATGCATCGGCCTTACATCGCTGCAGGCGCAGGAGCGAGGGCCTTTTGATACGCTCAAAGTGTATGCTTTTGTAACACCCGCCGGTGACACCATTCCATCGGATATGCTGCCCCCGGTGGAAGTGTATGCCAAAATGACCCGCCAGTGGCGCAGGTACTGGGCAGAATGGACCCGCCTGCGCAATGCCGTGTATGTCACCTATCCTTATGCCAAACGCGCAGGACTGATCATGAATGAAATCAACGCCAGGCTGGCCCACGTAACAGACAAGAAACAGCGCCGGGTAATTATCCGTTCCAGGGAAAAAGAACTGAAGAAAGAATTTACCGACAAACTCACACAATTATCCATCTACCAGGGTAAGGTATTGATGAAACTGATCTACCGGGAAACCGGAAACAACTGTTATGAGATCATTGAAGAATACAAGGGCTTTGTTAGCGCGGCTTTCTGGCAAACTGTGGCCGTTTTATTCGGCAGCAGCCTGAAGCAGAATTATGATGCCAATGGCGGTGACCGGCAAATGGAAGAAATCGTGCGGGATGTGGAAAAAATGTATGGTTACCGGGCTGGCGCTTCACCATAGCGTTCAAGGATTTCCAGGAACTGTATACGCGGGATCATCCCGGCGCCCAGGCTCTCCAGGTGCGGGGTATGCACCTGGCAATCGATCATATACAACCCTTCCCCCTGCAAATGCTGCACATAACGGATAAAAGCAAATTTGCTGGCATTCGAAACGGCGCTGAACATACTTTCGCCAAAAAACAATTGTCCCATTCTTACCCCATAAAGCCCGCCCACCAGGCGTTCGCCCTGCCAGGCTTCCGCACTGTGTGCATAACCTTGTTTATGCAGTTGTTGCAATCCTTTGAATAAGGCAGGAGTAATCCAGGTGCCGTCCTGTCCGGCCCTCGGGGTTGCTGCGCAGGCCTGTACCACCCGGTCAAATGCCTGGTTGATAGTGAAATCAAAAGGCGGTTCGTGCAGCAGACTGCGCATGCTTTTATGGATCCTGAGGTTTTCAGGAAACAATACAAAACGTGGGTCAGGACTCCACCAGAGCGGTGTTTCTCCTTCATACCAGGGAAAGATTCCCTGGCGGTAAGCCAGCAATAATCTCCCGGGCGACACATCGCCCCCCATGGCCAGCAGCCCATCGGATAATGCTTGCTCAACTGGCGGAAACCAGAGGGTATCATCTAATACATACAGTGACATCCGGCTGATCAGGATTCAATCGTGGCACCGATCCCCCGCTCAATAATAGCATCTCGCATAGGCTTGAGGATGGCGTATGAGCCCTGCTTTACAGCATATTTCCCCTGGGTATGGATGAGCAGGGCGCATTGTTCCGCCTGCTCCTGTGTATGATGGCAGACCTCGATCAGGGTTTCGATCACCCATTCAAAGGTATTGACCTCATCATTCCACACGACCAGTTTAGACAGAAAGCCTTCCTCCGTCAGCACTTCTTCTTCCAGGCTTTCCCAGGGTCTGGTATCAGCAGTTATCATAGCGCAAAGATAAAGAATGGGAATAGTGAATAGTCAATGAAGTAGGTGCTTTATTTGCCATTCACAATCAGTCGTTCGCATCGAATATTTCAATACTGCATTTTCGGCTTAATGGCAAGAATCAATGTGAGCAGGAACCAGAAGAGGATGCTCCCGGTTATAGCAGTGCCCACCCAAAGCGGTTTAATCCTGATACGATCGCTGTATGTACGGGATGCT
>CAZAOR010000449.1:0-9021 GCA_964486805.1 uncultured Sediminibacterium sp.
CTTCAATCCCGAAATTGAGTGCGGTGGCTTTGCCGCCATTTGGTTTGGTGAGCACTTTTACACGGGGATCTGTATGAAATGCTTCCTGTACTTTGTCATAGGTATGGTCTGTGCTGCCATCATCCACAAAAATGATCTCAAATGCCGGATAATCGCAACGCAACAGGTTATTCAGCGAGCTCACGGCATTCACTTCCTCATTATAGGCAGGCACGATGATGGCTACCTTGGGATAGGAGAATGGTGACGGGAATACCTGTTTCTGTTCTTTTTTCAGCTGCCGGACAGTAAAATACCCCAATATCAGTACCCGCATCAGGCCCAAAGCCAGGAATACCAGGAACAGCGCAAAGAAGAAATGACCGAGTACATAACCGCTTTCAATCAGCCAGGTATTGAAAGTGAGCAGGTTATACCCCATGCCCTTGTCCACCGGCGGCATCATATCATCGGGCTTTTTGTTAAGCAGCCCTGCGACAGTTACAAACTGGTATCCTTTTGACTGGAAATACCGGATGATCTTACCCGTAGCTTCTACCGTTGCACTCCTGTCGCCACCTGCATCATGCAGCAGGATGATATTGGCACTGTCATTATTGCTCAGGTGAAAATTGTAGATATTGAGAACCCGGTTGAAGATACTGTCACCGTTCAGGTCGGGGCGGTCTGATTTCTCCCAGTCTTCCGGGTCGATACTCTCCCCGACGGTGATATAATTGCGGGTGCGGGCCAGGGCTACGGGCACCATTTCTTCGGATTTTTCCGGGTCGCTGTCTGCATTATAGGGCGCCCGGAACATGATGGTGCTGTGCCCGGTAAGGCATTCAATCAGCAGCCGGGTGGCATCCATTTCAATCAGGGCCCGTTTACGGCTTACTTCCGCCATATTGGGATGAGTGAAGCTGTGATTGCCGATCTCATGTCCTTCGCGGAAGATACGTTTTACCAGCGGGATATTATTTTCGGCCTGGATACCCACCACGAAAAATGTGGCGGGCACATGGTAATAGGCCAGTGTATCCAGGATTTGCCGGGTATAGGTTGGGTCCGGACCATCGTCATAGGTCAGCACCATTTTTTTGTCGGAACGTTTCCCATACTTGCGTACCACATAGGCAGAAGGCAACCGGTCATAATGCTGTTCGCTGATAAGCATTTCGGCCGTATCGATTTCGGTGGTGATATGCCCGTCGGCTGGTGTCGCAAGCAGGTCCAGCACCTCCCCGTCGCCGATAAAATCCGGTGTGCTCATGCTTTCCACATTATCAAATTCCTTGAAGTCGAAATGCCGGAGCGCATCCTTGGTCATGGGCAGGTTATAAAAATCCCAGAGCCGGTTATCCTCGCTGCCTAAGCGCCAGATAGCCGTACCGGCTAAGCCATATTCTGTAGCGAATCGCAGGGTATTGAAAATGGTAAACGCATCGGAGAAGTACACATCGTGTAATTTATTATCGACATCATAAAAATAATAGTGCAGGTTATAAGTATCGTTGTCAAACTGCACCTTCCCCTCACTTTCCCGGGCTACCGTGAGCGCCTCCTGGTAACTGAGGCTCTGGGTGGTATCACTGCTCCAGTCATAACCAAAAGCAGCAAGGTTCAGCACGATCTTGGCGGGGTTTACTTTTGCGGCGAGATTATTTACGGCCGACTGTATCCAGTGCTGATCGCAGATAGGTCCCGGCGGGGTGCTTTCCGAGTGCTGGTCATAAGCCATCAGGAACAGGTAATCATTGTATTGGGCCAACTGGCTGTAATCGTAATCCTGGTTGAAAGGAGATACGTTCTGGGTAACCAAAAAACCTTTTGCATGCAGGGCAGTATACAGTTTTTGCTGGAAACGGGTCAGCACTTCATTCCGGGATTCATTCAGTTCTTCGAAATCGACATTGATGCCTGCAAAATTGTATTTGGTCAGCAAGGCTACTACATCCTGGATGAGCCGCTCCGATTTGGCCGGGTTGTTCAGGATCCGATGCAGGGCTGCACCGTTAAACTGTGAATTATAACTATTAGAAAGCATGGGCATCACTTTAACGCCGGATGCCATGATCAGGTCGAAAGCCTGCGGGTCCATCTTCGAAAACAAGGTATCTGCCTTGGGATCCACAAAAAACCATTCCGGTAATACCAGGTTGATCTTGCTGATGTTTTTGCGCAGGGAAAAAAAGGATTGCGGATCCCAGTTGACATAAAATGCGGCACGGATGCCGACAGAATCGCTGAAAAAGGAAGAATTGGACAGGTTGAGCACCTGGTTGTTCTGGCCTACGCCACGGCCTTTTGCCCATTTGTCGCTGATGAGTTTTCGGAAACCCCGGTATCTTCTGCCTAATTCACTGGCGCGGTAATCCGGCTGGTCTTCCGTCAGCACTTTCTTAATAGCCCTTCCTTCGAGGGGAATTTCCGGGTTTTCGTGTGCGATCAGGGTCAGAGCGATACTCAATACCACTCCTGCAAGCAGAAGTACCACGCCAAAAACACGGAACCCCCATTTGGTCCGTTGCCAACGGCTGGGGTTATTAGCCTGGAATACCTGGGAAGATGGTGCGCTCATACAATCGTTATCACAAAAGTACTCAATGGCAAAGAATGCCGGGGATATGGCCTGTTAATTCAGGAAAACAACCAGCAGCCTGATTGATACCTACTGCGTTCCGGCAATTCGATCGGCTACCGGCGGGGGACCAATGATGCGGAATTACCTTCAAATGTGCTGTAGAAATAAGGGGTCTTGGCTTCGAATTCGGCGCTGCAGGTATCTACCATTTTGTAAACACGGGTAATGCCGAGGGCCTTTCTTTTTTCATATACGTCTTCATCCGTGGCATCCCCATGCAGTATCTTGGCAATCTGGGCATCTCCAAATCCGTTTGATTTTGCTTCGCGCAGTAAATCTTCCGGGATAGTATCCAGGGAATAGCGGGCTATTTCTTTTTCGAGGGTACAAATCTTTTGTATCTGGTAGATGAACCAACGGTCAATCCGGGTAGCTTGAACGATGGATTTAACGGTTGAGCCCTGCATCAGCGCATCCTTGATACGGAATATGCGATCCCATTTCGGGGTTTTGATATATTCAGCGATCTCTTCGTTCTTCATGAGGCTCTTGCCATAATAACCAAGTCCGATGGCTTCATTTTCCAGGCTCTGGCAGGCTTTCTGGATCGCTTCGGTGAAACTGCGGCCGATGGCCATTACTTCCCCTACACTTTTCATTTGCAGTCCGAGGGTATCGTTGGCGCCTTTGAATTTATCAAAGTTCCAGCGCGGCATTTTTACGATCACATAATCCAGGGCCGGCTCAAAATAAGCGGAAGTGGTTTGGGTGATCTGGTTTTTCAGTTCATCGAGGCTGTATCCGATGGCCAGTTTGGCAGCGATCTTGGCAATCGGATAACCGGTTGCCTTGGAAGCCAGTGCGGAAGACCGGCTAACACGGGGATTGATTTCTACAGCTATGATCTCCTCATTTTCCGGGTTGAGGGCAAACTGCACATTACAGCCACCGGCAAAATTGCCGAGTGAGCGCATCATCCGGATAGCCAGGTTGCGCATTTCCTGGAAGGCGGTATCGCTCAGCGTCATCGCCGGTGCAACGGTGATGGAGTCGCCGGTATGAACGCCCATGGGGTCCATGTTCTCAACCGTACAGATGATAACCACATTGTCATTACAGTCGCGCAGCAATTCTAATTCAAACTCTTTCCAGCCGAGAACGGCTTTTTCTACCAGCACTTCATGTATCGGAGAAGCTTTCAGTCCCCTTTCCAGTGCTGCATCAAGATCGTCCTTGGTGTGTACAAAACCACCACCGGTACCGCCAAGGGTAAAAGAGGGGCGGATCACCAGCGGGAAACCAATCTCCTGGGCAAATTCCTTTCCTTCCAGAAAACTGTTGGCAACCTTACTGGGAGCTACTTTAATGCCCATTTCAAACATGAGCTGGCGGAATTTTTCGCGGTCTTCAGCCTTATCAATGGCTTTGACATCCACGCCGATCAGCCTTACATGGTGTTTCTCCCAAACACCCAGTTCATCCGCTTCCTTGCAGAGGTTAAGTGCTGTTTGTCCGCCCATGGTGGGCAGCACCGCATCAATCTGGTTCTCCTCCAGTATCTGTTCTATGCTTTCAACGGTCAGCGGTAACAAATACACTTTATCGGCCATCATGGGGTCAGTCATAATGGTGGCCGGATTGCTATTGATCAGGATCACTTTGATCCCTTCCTCCCGAAGACTGCGGGCAGCCTGGGAGCCGGAATAGTCAAATTCGCAGGCCTGGCCGATAATGATCGGACCTGAACCAATAATAAGTACGGAATGGATGGATGTGTCTTTCGGCATGCTGAAACAGATAAATTGCGCAAATGTAAGACGGGCTGGTCAAAGCGCTTGGTTTTTTAAGTCAATTTTGAACAATTTTTGCAGAAACCAGTTAGTAGTTTAAATTTTGTGACTTGATTATGAAAGAATTAGCAGAAGGCATGCGCGCGCCGGCTTTTACCGGAACGGACCAGGACGGCAGAAAAATTTCCCTTTCCGATTACAAGGGTAAAAAACTCGTCTTATACTTCTACCCCCATGATGATACCCCCACCTGCACCACCCAGGCCTGTAACCTGCGGGATAATTTCGCCCGCCTGCGGGCAAAGGGATTTGAGATCATCGGGGTGAGTGAGGACGGGGTTAAAAGCCATAAAAAATTCGAAAAGAAATACGCGCTTCCTTTCCCGCTGATTGCAGATGAAGACCATGCTATCCTTGAAAAATACGGGGTATGGAAGGAGAAAACCTTTATGGGCCGCACTTTTATTGGTACTCACCGCACCACTTTCCTGATTGATGAGAAGGGTATAATCCGGCACATTATTCGCAAGCCGCGCAGCAAACAGCATGCGGATGAGATCATCGAAGCCTGGGATCAGGCCAGCACGTTGTAATAGACCTTTTCCCAGTCTTCGTTTTTCTTCAGGGCCTCCTTTACATAAACAGAGTTGGTAATACTGTTGATGACAAACCTGTTGATGCGCCGACCGATGCTGCGGTAGGGCCGTATGGTATCGATCAATAATACAACGCGGATGCCGTCTGAATCATTCCATACTTCATGGTTATAGGTATCATCAAAGAAAACTGCTTCCCCTTCTTTCCAGTAAATGAACTCTTTGCCCACACGCATACGGCATTGCCCTGCTTCCCCGGGAATCAGCAGCCCCAGGTGGGTGCGGACAATTCCTTTAAAGATCCCTTTGTGGGCAGGGATATGCTTGCCGGGATGCAGGATGGAGAAGAAACCGGTCAGCAGGCCGGGTATCTGGTCCAGCACTTTGGCGGTGTCCGGACAAAGTGCCCTGTTTTTTTCCGCTCGGTGACCAAAACCCTGCAGGAAAAAGGTTTTCCATCGGTTGTCCGTAGTGAGCAGGGATTCTGCGGGTTGAATATCCTGGATATTCGGCAGGACTTTCGGATCCGCCAACAGCGCTTTTACCTCTGCCTGGATCTGCTCCCAGTTATCTTCGAGGAGTTTAGCCCAGGGGAACTCGGATTTGGGCAGAATAGGCGTACTGCTGACTTTAGAAAAGGGGGTCATCAGGTTGCCTAATCCCATTAAAACCCTGTTGGCGACCTGGAAGGTGAAGAAATGCGTTAATCTCTCCCGGAAATTTGCAGGCATAAGCATTGATTTGAGGATAAAAGAGGGGGATATACAAATTTCCGAAAACTCGGATTTAAAAAAAAGGCCGATTAATTGATTTTCCCGGATTCGAATACATTGGAAGGAGTTCTTCCGGAAATAGCTGATTTTCATCCGGTTTAACAGCTTGCTGACTGTTTATTTGAAAAATCTGGCATAGATTGCATCTTACGCCAGTATCGGGATACCGATAACCCCCCTTGCATCCTGGTACCTGCTATTCCCTATATCCTTTTCAAAAACCGAATCAATGCAAGCCATCGTTTTGTGCACATTGCATGACATGAAAGGGATATGTTGAACAAAAAAAACAGCAGTGGAATTTATCAATGCATCCGGGTAGCAACGGCTTGCCCGCTTTTTCTCTTGCTGCTTATAGGCTGCTCGAAAAAATCTGACCCCACACCAAGCCCGATACCGATACCTCCGGTAAATAATAATCCTACTGGCGCGATCAGTTCTTTTAAAGTTGATGATACCTTGATAGGGTATAAAGGCAGCACAATTCTTCACTGGCTGGTAACCAATTCCAATAATTATACAGTGGTTACCGTTAATGGTATCAAGGTAACCACCTATGGATCCTGGGATACAGGTCCTTTAACAGACACTACGGGATATGTATTAGCTATCAACAATGGGGTGAAAGATTCCCTGACAGTATATGTGGCCGATTCCCTGATCACCGCTCTCTGGAATACCGGTAAAAGGCTGAAGATCATCCGGCGGGAATATTGGCTCATACCAATGGGTGATTCGGTTCATGCCTGGGTAGATACCAGTTCAGTTCTCTCGCAGCAAACCCTGGATCAGCGCCTTTATGTTTCACTCAACGGTAATACCAATATCATCCAATTGACTTCGGGTTATCCCGCTCCCGGCTACAGCGGTAAGATCATTCCCCTGCCGGGCAATACCAGTTTCTCCTGGAATAGCCGGGTATATGCGATCGATAGCCTGACCGATAAAGTACTGCTGGTGCACTATAATAGCCCGGTGATCGGAGGGTTTTCGCAACTGATGCGTGACAGATATTTGTTTGAATAAGCAGCAGATAATCGGTCATTGGTATTTGACGGGTTGCTTGATCAGACTTTTTTAAGAATGGCATAGTAAGAAAAAACAAGCAACGATTGCATTTCAGGGTATAAGCGTGGCATTCATTTTCTTTGCAGGTTTTGTTTTCCTGGCCCATGTTTTGCCGGCTGATACCTCAAAAAAGGCCTGGAATCGATCAGCGCCGATTCCAGGGTGCTAAGGATTCTACTGTATTGTCTGGCCGAGGATAATTTCACAAGGCCCCCCAATCGAAATCATATCACACCATATAAATCTTCCTATCTGGCAAAGCAGGGGCATGCCTGCAAAAGCATTATTCGCCCATCACCGGCAGCATTATGCGTGAGGCATTGCGGTAAATGCGAATAGTAGCTTTCTGGAAATCGCTGTCTTTTGCGTGATAGATATCTTCAAAGCGTTGCGGGTTACGATCAACAAGAGGGAACCAGGTACTCTGGATCTGGATCATGATGCGATGGCCCGCTTTAAAAGTATGTGCGATATCCGGTAAGCTAAACTTAACGCGTGTTGGTTGATTGGGAACAAAGGGTTCCGGCTTTTCGAAACTGTTCCGGAATTTGCCGCGCATCACTTCGCCCCTTACCAGCATCTGGTAGCCATTCATGAGAAAATCGGAAGCCGGCGTATAATCAAAATCATCCGGGAATACATCGATCAGTTTTACAATAAAGTCGGCATCGGTTCCGGAAGTAGCGGCTAAAAGGTCAGCAATGATCGGCCCACCCATGGTAATGTCTTTTTTGAGTACCGGCGTTTGGTAAACCAGTACATCTGGTCTGCTGGCTGCAAAACGCTGGTCACCATCCATATATTCAATTACATGGCGGCCGGATTTATTTTTCAGGGTATAGGCATCGGAAGCATAAGGTACCGGTTTGGCAGGATCGCTTACATAACTGTCATAACCTGCCGGCGGCAGTGTTTTGCCTGGTGTTTCCAGTTTGCCATCAGCAGCCAGGGTAAAAGCTTCCATCTGCATATTGGGTGCGGGCCAGGAAGACAGGTGATGCCATTGGTTTTCGCCGCTGAAGAAAATGGTGGCTTCTGTGATCTGATCGATGGATCCTTTCCCTTTTAAGTAATAATTGAAAAAAGGCAATTCAATGTTTTGTCCAAACCATTCACTGGTATTATTGCCCCATTGCAGGTTGCCAAGATGGGTACCGTCTGTACTTCCCCATTGCCCATGCGACCAGGGGCCCATGACGATTTTGTTGTTATTATGGGCGTTTGCTTCAATGGATTTATAGAGGTTCCAGGCGCCATAGCAGTCTTCTGCATCAAAGAGCCCGCCTACCACGAGGGTGGCAATGCCCGGATCGATAGCTGCTGTATGTGCCCTGGCGTTACGTGCCTGCCAGAATGCATCATAATTGGGATGGTTCATCAGATCGTTCCAGAAGGCTACACTGTCCTGCAGGAGTTGGGTGAAATTGGATAATGCGCCGGTGCGTAGATAAAATTCATATGCGTCCTTTGTCGGGAAACTGAATCCCTTGGGCCCAATGGTAGTAGGATATGGCCGTGGTTTGCCGAAGCCGGAATAGAATCCGAATGCATCGGGCAACATGAATGCCCCGTTGTGGTGAAAATCATCACCCAAGAACCATTCTGTTACCGGCGCCTGCGGACTAACCGCCTTGAGTGCCGGGTGATGGGAATGTGCAGCCATGTTGGCGTAAAAACCCGGATAGGAAGTACCGAATACCCCGACTTTGCCATTGTTGCCGGCTGCATTTTTCACCAGCCAGTCAATCGTATCATACGAATCGGAAGCCTCATCCGTTTCCGTCCCTTTTTTATTCGGGTTGAATGGACGCACATCCACAAAATTCCCTTCACTCATCCAGCGACCCCGAACATCCTGGAAAACATAGATATAATTCTCTTTCAGAAAATATTTCCTGGGACTTCTCCATAAACCTGCATTGAATTTTCCGGGCCCGTAAGGAGCGCAGGAATAAGGGGTACGTGTCAGGAGGATGGGATGTTTTTCCGACTGGTCTTTTGGCAGATAAATGGTTGTAAAGAGCCGAATGCCGTCACGCATGGGGATCTGTACTTCCAGTTTGGTATAATGTGTCACCACCCAGGCCGAATCAATGTTCTGGGCTGTGGACAGCAAGGGCAGAAGGAAAAAAAGGGAAAGGATTTTTCTCATGATTTCATGTTTTGGAAGTGCAATAAAGATAGGCAATTCGTTTTTGCCCGGGCTTTTTGTCTTTCGGGCAGTTAGCAAG
>CAZAOR010000450.1:0-4565 GCA_964486805.1 uncultured Sediminibacterium sp.
ACTTTTGAAGAGATCGGCTGGGTGATCACAGGTTATGCAGTATCCAATGTGATCATGATCACCCTCTCGGGCTGGATGAGTGCCAGGTTCGGACGTAAATACTATTTTGCCGGATCGATCATTCTTTTTACGATCGCTTCCGTTTTATGCGGGCTTTCGTCCAATGTATGGGAACTGGTTTTTTTCCGGGTGATACAGGGTATCGGCGGGGGCGGGCTGCTTTCTACCGCTCAGGCGATTCTGATTGAAACCTTTCCCAAGGAGGAGTTGGGATTGGCCAATGCCATTTACGGACTGGGTGTGATCATTGGTCCGGCAATCGGCCCTACCCTGGGTGGGTATATCACAGATAATGCTTCCTGGCAATGGATTTTTTTTATCAATATTCCATTTGGTATCCTGGCTACCGTTCTGACCCTGTTGTATGTGCGGGAACCCTTGCAGCGTTTGAAAGCAGCGAAAATGGACTGGCTGGCACTGGGCCTTCTGATTGCAGCAATCGGATCCTTACAGATTGTATTGGAGAAAGGTCAGTCGGAAGACTGGTTTGAAACCCGGTACATCTCGGTACTGACTGTTGTAGCTTTGATTACCGGCATTTTTTTTGTTTGGCGGGAACTTGCCAAGCGGGATCCGATCGTCAACCTGCGGCTTTTTAATAACCGTTCCTTTGCCACGGGTACCCTGTTTAATTTTATCCTTGGATTCGGATTGTATGGTACCACACTGGTCATCCCGATTTTTTGTCAGGGCCTGTTGGGATTCACCGCCATGCAAACCGGCCTTGTGCTGCTACCGGGAAGTATCGCTACCGCATTTATGATGCCGGTAGTGGGGGTCTTAATGAAAAGAAAGCTGATGCACCCCGCGGTTTATGCAGGATTGGGTTTGTTATTATTTTTCGGTTTCAGCTATTCGATGGGTCAGTTGAATACCCAGGTGGGCGAGCATGATTTTTTTTGGCCGCTTATTACGCGCGGCCTGGCCATGGGATTGATCTTTATCCCCCTCACAACGATTTCCCTGGTGGAATTGGAAGGCACGGAAATTCCGCAAGGCACTGCCGTGAGCAATATGGTCAGACAGCTGGGCGGTTCCATCGGAATTGCATTGATTACTACCTATATTAGTGTGAGTTCCGCCCGGCACTATGCCTACCTGGCAGAAGATGTGACGAATACTGACCCGCAAACATTGAACCGCCTGCATTTACTGCAGGGGGGGCTGATCAGCAAGGGTTTTGATGCTGCCGGCGCACAGCATGATGCTTTGCAATTAGTATCAAACCAGGTAACGGCACAGGCCACATTTCTTACCTATCGCGACCTGTTTATTTACCTGGGTTGGTTTTTTGTGGCGCTGATTCCGTTCCTGATCATGTTCCGGAATAAGAAAAAAAGAACAGGGGTAAAGGAAGAGTTGACCGAGTGGGCGATGGAATGAGGAGAATGAAAAATGAAAATCGAAGCGTAGCGAAGACCCCCGGTAGGCCGCTTTAAAGGGATCATCGAAGGTGAAAAACCGGAGCGATGATCATGACGCCCGGATTAACCAGCACCTGATTGGATCATTCGAAGCGCCATCCTGCAACTTGCAGATAAATTTTAAACAGGCCTTAAATAGCCATCTTAAACCTTTCAATATGAATCACCTGATTATTGCCACCGATGGCAGCGCTTATGCACCGGAAGTGGAAAAAGTAGGGTTTGCATTAGCAGAGAAACTGGCTGCCAGTGTAACGGTTGTCACAATCATCAACAAATACCTTGATTATGTACCGGTAGATACCGGAATTGTTTTTGAAAATCAGTGGGAAGCACGCAAGGCCATTGCGCGGAAAGAACTGGAGGCCATGTGCAGCCGACATCCAGCCATCGCCACAGAATCGGTTTGTTTTATCGGCGACCCGAAAGAAGATGTATTAGCGCTGGCCATTGAAAAATCTGCCACTTTCATTGTGATGGGTACGCATGGCCGGACGGGATTGAATCACCTGATCATGGGCAGTACGGCAGAGTATATCGTGCGGCATGCAACCATGCCTGTAGTGGTAGTGCCCTTGAACAAAGCCGAGCATTAACCAATGACAGGGAAGCAATAGGTAAACCTGCGCATAACTTCGGTATTTACCATTCCTTATCAAAATGCAGCAGGCCAGCTTGAGAAGCCCGAACCTCTTTGCCCTTACCGTCGGTGGCAGGTCTGTCGGCAACCTCCTGCGAGCCGTTTTATGCTTTATTCCGCATCCGGAATACCAGTTGGGGAAAGCTGTTCAGGTTATTTTTCTGCAACATCCGGCGCCGATGTGTTTTAACCGTTTCCATACTGATACTCAGCCTGCTGGCAATTTGTTTGGAAGAAAATCCCTCAGAAACCAGGGTGGCAATTTCTTTTTCGCGTTCTGTCAGGTACAGGGAATCAAAATGGCGATCCTTCTGTTTTTGCAGGATTTTATGAATCGCCATTTGTATTGCTACCAGCAACTGCGAGTCGGTATAGGGTTTTACGAGGTACATGACGGGATTCGCCTCAAATGCCTTACTGAGGGTACCGCTATCGCTATAGGCGGTCAGAAATATCACTTCGGTATTATACCGTTTCCGAAGTTCAAAAGCCAGCTCGGTACCATTGACGGGCCCTTTGATATTGATATCACAGAGGGCAACGGCCGGGGGTTCCTGGCCCTTCTCGCAAAAGGCAATGGCTTCAGCTGCGTTTTTGGCTGGTCCCATGACCCAATAATCTTCCTCCTGTAATAGTTCAATAATGCTGTTTGCAGTAATCATTTCATCTTCAACGACCAGTATGGGGAACTTCATCATGCTTGCAAAATAATGCGATTACCTAAATATTGGCGAGTAAAACGATATCCTCCCAACGGAATGGGTATAGACCAGCTTGTTTGTGTAGGGTTTCGGCTTCCAAATTTTTAACTAACTTAAACAGCTTTTGAGGAAAGAGGGCTCTCCGTCTTGGGCCTTATTATTGCTTTCAGGAGCCAATCTGAAACAATAATCCCAATCTATGAATCAGGATATCAGTTTTGCCCCCCAATTATTTATTCCCGCCGGAACCTTCGATATCAGTTTTTATGAAAAAGCGTTTGGTGCAGTGGTACTGAGACGTTTCGACAATGCGGATGGCAGCATCCATGTAGCAGAACTGTCAATCCAGGGAGCCCTGTTTCACCTGCATGAAACCAGTTCCCATAAAAAATATCTCGCCCCTGCGGTTTGTGGGGCGATCACTACACTGATCGGATTATTTGTAACAGATGCGGACCAGCTCATGGAACAGGCTTTACAGGCGGGTGCTGAATTGATTCATATGCCGCAAAGTTTTGATTATGGCTACCGGCAGGGAGAATTGCGTGATCCGTTTGGTCATGCCTGGATGCTACAGCAGCGATGCTGAGAACAATGAGCGGTAAAATTGTTTTGGATAAGTCATTCCAAAAGATTTTATATTTTCATTCTGCCGATTGCCAGTATCTTATGAGAAAGCGCTTGCACCTTTTGATAGTTGCTTCTGCCTTGTTTTATTTCCGGGCACCTGGCTTGATAGTTACTGTACAGCCCCGATTCCTGTTGCTGCTTTACAATTTATTAATACGTATCCGACAAACTGAGCGTGTAGCTTTGAACACATCACAACGCTGTTATAGCGCATGTGTTTTCCGGGCCAAAACGCATTTCTTGAAAGGGGGACATGTATGGAGTTACTTCAGGCTTTAAAACAGGGGGATCAACTGGTTTTTGCCAGGGTTTTCGAGATGTTTCATCAAAAAGCCTTTGGATTCTTTATGAATCGGCTGGAAAAAGACAGGGAACTGGCAAAAGAGTTGACGCAATTATGTTTTATCAAACTCTGGCAATCGCGGCATTCCCTATCTGAGCAACATTCGCTGGACCGCCAGATTTTTACCATTGCTAAAACAACCCTGATTGATTTTATCCGCAGGGAATCCAGAAAATCCAAGCTGCAAAAAGCAGTTGAGATCAACCGCAAGGGGATGGATCGGATGCAGGAAGAAGGGGTTTCGGGATTTGAACAACGGGATTATCTTTCACAGGTCCTGCACCGGCTTCCACCAACCCGGAAAAAAATCCTGCAATTGAAATACCTGTACGGTTACAGCAATAAAGAAATTGCCGACCAACTTTCCATCTCTGTTAAAACCGTTGAGGATCATGTAACCAAGGGACTGCATGAGTTGAAATTACATTCAGGTCTTCCTGTGGCATTTTGCCTTTTTTTCCTGCTGGCCAGTCCGGTTTTTATATGAATAAATTGTTACGAGCAGGGGTAAAATCTCTTTTCAAACGTATTCTATCCTGAGAAAACATTCATGAGTGGTTCCATTGAAATAACGGAGGCGCAAATACCGCAGTTCTTTGATCGTTCCTGGACGGAAGAAGAAGCAAATCTGGTAGCCGACTACCTGCTGCATTATGCGGTTGTATGGGATAACCGGCTGCGGGAAGAGTGGAAATCCATGCCAGAAGCAGGATTGACCGATGAGGAATCATCCGCAATTTATGGAGCAATCGGGGAGCGTATTTTCA
>CAZAOR010000451.1:0-2709 GCA_964486805.1 uncultured Sediminibacterium sp.
ATGATAACCGCACCGGTATGCCGGATCAGTTGAAATCCGGAATTGAAAGCCTCGCCGGTATGGACATCAGTGATGTGCGTGTACATTATAATTCCGATAAACCAGCCCAATTGCAGGCACTTGCCTATGCCCAGGGAAGCGATATTCATGTGGGACCCGGCCAGGAAAAACATTTGCCACATGAAGCATGGCATGTAGTACAGCAGAAACAGGGACGGGTACAACCCACGATGCAGATGAAACAAGGCATACCTGTCAATGATGATGCCGGGCTGGAATCTGAAGCGGACAGGATGGGAGCTCTCGCTTTGACTGTTCCTTTCAGCCCTTCAGCAGCTACTGCGCAGCCTAAGTTTTCAGAATCCATCGGAGACCGATCGACAGTACAAAGACAAAAAGTGAAAATTATCGGTGTAAAAATCGGGAAAACCCGGATTTATAATGGTAAGGGCACAGCCGTTGCCCATATTGCCAAAGGATCAGAGATTGATATTGATGAAGGCAGCAGTTTTGTGAAGGGAGGTCGCACCCTTATTAAAATCAGCTCGGGAGATCAAAGTATTCTTTGGGATAAACCGGATGCCTTGCTGAATGATGCAGATGATCTATGGATAAGCCAGACGCGTTATACCAAAGCCGGCGATGAGGCTGAGGCAGAACAGGAAGCCCCAGGGTTAACCATCCCGCTATTCGGGCAGGAACTGAAACTTTCCACAGAAGGTGCAGAATTGAGCGGGTCCATTGAAAAGTCGATCTCTGTTCCGCTGCCCAGTGTGGATCTCAGTGTAGATTTTCCCTTACCGGTAGGAGCCCCCGTTTATGTAACCGTCGGATTAAATGTCGGATTGAACCTGGATCTGGGAATTTCCGGCAGTTATGCGGCAACAGCTTCCAGCGCTGGTCAAAAAGTGACGGTCAATGCGACGGCAAACGGTTCCGCTGGCATGACAATCGGGGCCACTTTAGGGGCAGGAGTTGGCTTGGCCAATATCGCAGGACTCGAAGGCGGGGTGTTTGCAGAGGCTGCTTCTAAAGTCGGTGTGGAAGGCGCCCTGAATGGAGAAGTTTCCCGCAATGCTGCCAAGGACTGGTTGTCCTCTTCTTTGGAATTATCGCTGAAATCATCCGCTTCCATCGTGGGCAAAGCAGGGGCTTACATCAAAGCCAAAATTCTTTCACTCAGTAAAACCAAAAAATTTACCCTGCTCAAGAAAGAATTTGCCAAATGGGAATATGAACGTAAAAAAGCAATTTCAAAAACCGGACTCACCGTGCGGGATATTATTCCCACAGCAGCTGACTTTAAATTGATGCTTACAGGGGATGGTGCCGAATACTCGACGCCTGAAGATGAAAAAGATACCGCACCATTACTTGGAGGCGGCAGTCGGTCAGATTCCTAACCACCTATTTTAGTTTGAAAGGTGTGAACAGTTACAGAGCCGAAAAATATTTTCTTTATCCAATTAAAACTTTCCTATGCGTTTTTGGTCGGGTGCACAAGTGGCTTTCGCCAAAGATTATTTTGGGCATGCAGTACTCATTCAAGGCGAGATCGGGCAAACCGTAAGAACCGCGGGAACCGCCTGGAAACTTGATCAGCAGCAGGCAGATGGAACACGCATCTGGCGGCCTGTTGATAATCTCGACCTGCATCGGCTCACCGCCCCGGCGCCGGATAATGCTGCAGGCTTCCTGATGCATGCTTTGCTGGACATTCCACCGGTTGGTCTTCATCCAGCCCTGACCAGGGATGTTGCATCCGAGATTTACCGGCTGCATCCAGGTATATCCGACAGCATGCGGTCAATAACCAGTCAATTATGCCAATACCTCGAACAGACTTTTCAGTACACGGCATTTTTTTCTGCAAATCAATCGCTGGAAGCATATATCGATGGCTTTGGTCCGGAAAATTTAGTGAAGTTGGGAGATACATGGACATTATTACCCGAATTACCACCTGTTTACCTGGCACCCCCAGCCTGGCACCTGGCAACCTGGCAGGTAACAAACGGGATGATCGGTCCTGCTGCCGATACGGATATTCCCATCGATAAACGATTGCAATTTTCAGGTCAGCCGATCCGGGACTTACAGATGGAGGGCCTGGTATATTATCAATCGGTGAGGGCAATGCTGGCCTGGGCAGCCTGGGAACGGGATGCAGAAGCCCGATTTGTCAAAGCCCTGTATGAAATTTATACAAGCGGCTACCGTCCGCTGACAAACGCCTAGCAAGCGATTTCAGTAAATCTGCAGTAAGCTTGGCTTACAGTCTAATGGTACATGAATATGGTAAAATCATTTGCGCGATAACCCCTGACCAATTTGGTTTGAGAAGTTAACAGGCGACAGTAATTTTCAATAAACCCGGGATCATAGGCGACCAATAATCCATTGGGAGGATCCACTTCCGATAAAAGATTAAACCCCAAACCTTTCCGACAGGTATGAAAAAGTTTTTCAATGGCTTTTACCACGAATAAAGGATCGCTGTTCCGGTAGCTCAGCGCACCGCTTGCCAGGATATAGTCGGTTGCCGGCAGATCAGCAACCGTAAAATCTCCCTGAAACAATAAAGTTTCCTCCAGATGACCGTATCGTTCAATCGCTACCTGTAAAATATCCGGAATTTGTTCTACCCCGAAATAGCGTAACTGACTGAATCGGTCATGCAGATAAGCACAAAAGTCTCCATGTCCGCAT
>CAZAOR010000452.1:0-4307 GCA_964486805.1 uncultured Sediminibacterium sp.
CCAGTTCTCTAAATGCCGCAACCAGTGGAAATAAAGTTTTTCCCAGTTGCTGCCAACTGATTCCAGGGGAGAGCCAGGGCCTCCGCTGGAAATATAGATATCAAAAGAATTATCCGGTACTTCCAGAGCGGATCGTACATCAAATTCCTCACAATGCAGGCGATAGCCGCCCGACTGCGCCCATTCATGCAGGATCTGCCGGATGCAACGCATACCCTGGTTGGCATGGCCCTCATACAGGTCGAGGATTGCAATACGCAATAAAGGTGTTTCCGTTTGGGTCATTTCCATAAGCTGTTCCTTCCCGGCCGGATTTTGGTCAGAGATACTTCAGGTTTGTTTTCGGCGTAAGGGCAAGCAAGGTTTGATACATCAGGTCAATCGTGGAAGCAATATCCGATTTATGCAACATCTCAACCGTCGTATGCATATAACGCAAAGGTATGGATATCAGTACAGACGGGCATCCGTCATTGGCATAGGCAAAACTGTCCGTATCGGTACCGGTGCTCCTGCTCAGTGCACGTAATTGTACGGGTATCTTTTTCTTTTCAGCTACATCCTGTACGAATTGTAACAGTTTGTTGTGGATGGCTGGTGCATAGGCCAGGGAAGGGCCCTTACCGCACTGGATATCCCCCTCAATCGCTTTGCTGATCAGGGGTGTACTGGTATCATGGGTTACATCGGTGATAATGGCCACATCAGGTTTGATCCGGCGGGCAATCATCTCGGCTCCGCGCAGGCCGATCTCTTCCTGAACGGCATTAACGATGTATAAGGCAAAAGGCAGTTTCTTTCGATTTTCATGCAAGAGACGGGCCACTTCTGCTATCATAAAGCCGCCAACCCGGTTATCAAAAGCCCGGCCGATATAATAATCGTAAGCCAGTTCGTCAAATCCTTCTTCATAAGTAACGACGGCGCCGATATGGATGCCCAAAGCCTCTGCTTCTTTCTTGGAACGGGCTCCGCAGTCCAGGCAAAGATTGTCGACCTTGGGCTGCGGTTCTTTTTGTTCGGGATTGCTAAGCCTTGTATGAATGGCCGGCCAGCCGAAGACCGCCTTAACCGGGCCTTTTTTACCATGTATCCAGAC
Organism: uncultured Sediminibacterium sp.; assembly: GCA_964486805.1. GTDB lineage: Bacteria > Bacteroidota > Bacteroidia > Chitinophagales > Chitinophagaceae > Sediminibacterium. Next base: position 1,100 of record CAZAOR010000452.1, read on the forward strand.
CCTTTTGGCCGGGGCAACCTGGTGATCCACACCTCCATTGCGTTTGAGATAGATCAGACCCTGGTCATTGATATAATTCACAAACCAACTGATTTCATCCGCATGCGCCTCAATTACTACGCGGAAAGGAGCGGTTGGATTGATCACACCCACGGCCGTGCCATAGGGATCCACAAAATGGGTGTCTATATAGGGTTTCAGGTAATCAAGCCATAACTTTTGACCGGCACTTTCGAAACCTACGGGAGACGCCGTGTTGATATAATTTTTCAGAAAGGCGAGGGATTGATCCGTCAGGATCCCGGATCCCTGCCTGCTTTTTGCTTTTGCCATGCGATGCTTCATTTTATCAGTAACATGCCGGTGATGCCGCAAACAGCTTTTACCAGCATCAATCCGTCAATGATCGCAAGATAATAGAGAATTGACTTACGGCGGTGCATAGAGTAGGCAACAATTATCAACAAAATGAAAGGAATGGTGTTCATGAGGATGCGGGCTGCCGGAAAATGCATCAGGAATGCATATATGAGAAAGGTCCCGAGCCCGATTACGCTCAAGGGGATCAGGATAAAGAAAATGGTTTTACGTAGCCCGTATCTGACCACAAATGTTTTGAGTTGCCGGTTATGATCTGCCGCGTAGTCCTTGATATCGAACATGATGCAGAGCATGGTGATAAACATAAAATTCTTTATAAAGAGCAGTGCGGTCAGCCATTCCGGCTCATACGGGCTCCCATGCGCAAGCCCGCTGAAGAGCACGGGGTAAATTGTAACAGCGCCAGCCCATACCAGGCCGATAAAAAAAGGCTTCAACCAGCCATTACTGCGGAGATTATAGGGTAGCCGGAGAGGACGGGTACTGCCGTAATACAGCAGGGCGATAACCGGGAAAATGCCGCCCAGAATCCAAAACCATCGGTTCATCTGTGATAGCTCCCGGAAATGATCCCGCAGCAATTGGAGCCCTAATAGCAAAAACAGCACCGTAAGCGCAGCCTGTGAATAAGTAACGGATCTTTTATGCCGGCGGTACCAATGCGCTCTTTCATTTTGTGTGTCGGTATCCTGCTCTCCGATATACGCATGGGTATAGTATAAAACAGTTGCAATAAAAACAAACAGGTAATACCAGCCGCTGTTCAGCGGGATATGCAGTTGCATGCTGGCTTCTACGGAAAGCCCCAGTACGCAGAGTCCGTAAAAGCAGTTGCTGAACAGCAGGAACCGGATGAAGCCATTCAAACCCGATTATTTTAAAAGTACAATATCCGGAGAAGTGATGGTGTCACTGACATTATTCGCTTTATCCTTGAGCCAGAACTTAAAGTAAGCCGTGTCATTCTGGTTGCCGCAACCGGTAATAGTACTATAACCAGAAATATTGGCATTGTAGCCATAACCGATCTCCAGGATTCCTTTCAGGTTGGCAGTAGGTGTAAAATCAGGAACCCTGTTTCGGCTGATGAATTGTGCACCCGGTGTGCCGGGACATTTTTTCGATATTTTCTGTACCCAGAGGGTATCTTGTATATCCCCTTCTTTGTCGGTGAATTCTATCTGGAAGAGGAGAAGCCCGCCGCTGCTTAAAGTGGTTGTATTAATATCTTTGATCTTGATCTGGGGCTTGGAGGTATAGGCGTCTTTATTGCAGGCATAGAATAATGCCGGTATTGTGAGCAGGATCAATAATTTTGCCTTCATTCGAAACGCTTTCTGATCAAAAGTACTTAAAACATTAGAATACATCGTGTTAACCGGATTTGATGTTAACAATATTTTTAGCCTGAAGGATCAGCCGGGAGAATTTGATTCTCTTTGCCGCAGGATATATGCTTTCCAGTTACAGCACAATCCCGTATACCGGGAATGGTGCCGGTTGAATGATCAGGCCTTTAATGGTCAGACACTTGCGCAGATACCTGCGCTGCCTATCTCCCTTTTCAAAACCCATCGGGTACGATGTGGCAAGGATCAGGCTGACGTGATTTTTGAAAGCAGCGGCACCACAGGTATGACGCCCAGCAGGCATTACGTTCATTCCCTGGCTATTTACCGACAGAGTTTTCTCCAGGCTTTTCACCAGTTTTATGGCGATCCTGCTTCCTGGTGCGTGTTGGGGTTATTACCATCCTATCTGGAACGCGCCAACTCATCCCTGGTAGTGATGGTGGATGAATTGATCCGTTTGAGCGGACATCCGCAAAGCGGCTTCTATCTCCATGAATGGGAACAATTGACCACCGTACTGAAGGAACTGGAAAAAGCAGGGCAGAAAACCTGGCTGATCGGTGTTACGTTCGGTTTGCTGGATTTCGCTGAAAAATACCCCATGCCACTCAGGCATACCGTGGTGATGGAAACAGGGGGTATGAAGGGGAGACGGCGGGAACTGACAAGGACAGAAGTGCATGCGGAATTAAAGCAGGCATTTGATCTGCCTGTGGTTCATGCCGAGTATGGGATGACGGAACTGCTCAGCCAGGCTTATGCCAAAAAGGATGGGCGTTTTTATTGCCCGCCCTGGATGAAAGTGCTGGTACGGGAAGAAGACGACCCGCTACAGGTCCGGGAATCGGGTGAGGGGGTATTGCAGATTATCGACCTGGCCAATGTGTACAGTTGTTCTTTTATTGCGACGGAAGATATGGGCAAGGTATGGGAGGATGGCAGCTTTGAGGTGTGGGGAAGGTTGGATAACAGCGATATCAGGGGATGCAGCCTGTTAACGGCCTGAAAAAGACTTTTTTCAGTTGGTATCTCGATGATGGGGAATCAGATCAGGAAAGCCTGCAACTTCTGAAAAAAAATGCTTGGTAAATAAAGCCGATTGCCATTATATTTGCAGCCCTGAACAGGGAATGCCCAGATGGCGAAATTGGTAGACGCACTGTGTTCAGGTCGCAGCGCCTTCACGGGTGTGCTGGTTCGAATCCAGTTCTGGGCACAAATGCCTTTTCAACGAAGTTGGGGAGGCATTTTTATTTTGTCGCTTATGAAAGCTTGCTTTCATAAGCGTAAGAAATGAAAATGCCGGCAACGACACAGGCGGTGCCGAGGCTTTGAGTAAGCCCCTCGCAGAAGTACCTGGATCAGTAAGATTAATCCAGTTCTGGGCACAACGACCTTCCAGCCGAGCTGGAGGGTTTTTCATTCGGGGCATCGAATGGTTTACTGGTGAAAGCTGAAAAATGAAAATAATACCC
>CAZAOR010000453.1:0-3109 GCA_964486805.1 uncultured Sediminibacterium sp.
AGGATATTTACCAGGAACAGCAGATTATCCGGGACAAAGTGATACCGGCCGATTTAATTGCTACCTGCCCGCATTTTACCAGAGAGGTTTTCGGTATACAAGTACCTTTTGATCTCTATGTTCATATTGCAGGCATTGATCTGATCCGAGGAAAAGATGGCCAGTTCTTTATCCTGGAAGATAATCTGCGCACCCCTTCCGGCGTTTCCTACATGCTCGAGAACAGGGAAGTGACCAAACGCATTTTCCCCGATCTGCTGGCGGGTAGCAGGGTACGCATGATCAATAATTATCCCCTGATCCTGCATGATAACCTGGTGGCTCTATCCAAAAGACAAACAGAAAATCCGGTAATCGTGCTCCTGACGCCGGGCATTTATAACTCTGCTTATTTCGAACACAGTTTTCTTGCCAGGCAGATGGGTATTCAATTGGTGGAAGGCCGGGACCTGGTTGTTGACAATCAGAAAGTATATATGAAAACCACGGCGGGCTTGCGGCAGGTAGACGTAATTTACCGCCGGGTGGATGATGAGTTCCTGGACCCACTGGTTTTCCGTCCCGACAGTATGTTAGGCGTACCCGGGCTCATGAGCGCCTACCGCAAGGGGAATGTGGCGATTGTGAATGCACTCGGTAATGGCGTGGCAGATGATAAAGCGGTATATGCTTATGTACCGGACATGATCAAATATTACCTGAACGAAACGCCGATCCTGCCCAATGTGCCTACTTACCAATTGCGGGATGCTGAACAAAGAGATCATGTTTTTCGCAATCTCTCATCGATGGTTATCAAAGAAACCAATCAGTCGGGCGGCTATGGGATGATCATGGGTAATAAAGCTACCGATGAAGAACTCGAAAAAGCCCGGTTGGCCATAGCAGCCAACCCGCGGAGTTTTATTGCACAGCCCATTGTATCGCTGTCAACGGTTCCCTGTTTGCTTGACGGACGTTTGCAGCCCAGGCATGTAGATCTCCGACCATATGCGCTTTGCGGACCGGAGGGCATCCGTATTGTTCCCGGCGGTCTTACCCGGGTTGCTTTGCGCGAAGGCTCACTGGTCGTGAACTCTTCACAGGGTGGTGGTAGTAAAGACACCTGGATACTCGATCCCCGGCCTGCCGGTTTTTGACATCAAATTCATTGAATCATTCAATAAGATGCACTCATGCTAAGCAGAACAGCCGATTCACTTTTCTGGTTTCAGCGATACATGGAAAGAGCCGATGGTATGCTGCGTTTAATCAAAACCAGTTATATCCTTTCCTTTGATAAAGTACAGGCCAGCGGTATTACCTGGGAACCAACATTACGGATTTTTACCAGCCTGTCGGATGAAGCAATAGGCTTATTACAGAACGATGATGCGGCCGTACTCAATTATATGCTGCTGGATACGCAACACTTCAACTCGCTGAAAGTGATCATTACGCGTGCGCGTGAAAATGCACGTGGGGTGCAGGACCAGATCACCAAAGAAGTATGGGAGCAGGTTAACCAGCTATACCACTTTATCAATCAGCCTGTTTTGCCGGAGAAATTAGCCGGACAGGATGCGATTGTGGTAATTGATACACTGATCAATTACTGCGACCAGTTTTTCGGTATAACCGACAGTACCATGCCCCGCGGACAAGGCTGGAATTATATGAACCTGGGCAAATTCACCGAACGCAGCCTCCTCACATTGGAATGCACCATGGCATTTTTCCGGAAAGTAGATTTTGATTTCACCAGGGAACAGGATATTTTATTCTGGCGGGGCCTTTTGCTGGCATTATCCGGCTATGAACTGCATCTCAAAACATATAGTAATCAGCACCACAACAGCAATGTGGCGGAACAGGTATTGTTTGATAAGAATTTCCCCCGTTCTTTGCACTACTCCCTGGAGAGAGCTCATAAGTACCTGCTGGAAATATGTGAAAACAACCCGGTTCCGGGAACACAGCCGCTGCTTCGCTCTTTTGGAAGGATGCACAGTTATGTGAAGTTCTCCGATCTGGCTATCGTTGCGGAAGCCGGTATGGAAAATTACCTGGTAGAACTGCGCAGGGATTTGTATGAGTTCAGTAAGCTGTTGGGACAGATTTATTTTTCGTATGCATAAAGCGATTTGAATGCCGATTTTCAAGATCCATCACATCACCAAATACGAGTACGACAGGCCGGTTAAAGAGAGTATGAATAATATGATGGTTTTCCCTTTCCAGACACCGGAACAGGAAACACTGCAACATGATCTTCACATTTCACATGATCCTGACTTATTTATTTATACGGATTACTGGGGTAATAAAAATGGCAGTTTCAATGTAATCAGGCCTCACCAGGAACTCGTGATCGAGAGCCGGCTGTTGTTACGGACACTGGCTGCAGATACCCTTCACTTTCCTGACACGGATGGTTGGCAGGCTTTGGAGCAGGAAGTGTCTACTGATCTGCGCTTGCTGGAATTACAAAGAACTTCTGCGATCAGGCAGGGAGATGCAATGAACCAGTTGGTTCGGTTACTGAAAGAACCGGGTCATCCCATCCACCTGACCGTTGAGAATACCTGCCGCCTGATCTTTGAGCAGTTCACCTATATCAAGGGGATTACCACCATTGAATCAACCGTTGATGAGATACTGGAAAAGAAAGCCGGGGTATGCCAGGATTTTGCACACGTGATGCTGGAGATACTCCGCCGCATGCAGATACCCAGCCGCTATGTAAGCGGGTATATCTGCCCCAACAAGAACGGTATGCGCGGCGAAGGCGCTACCCATGCCTGGGTGGAAGCTTATCTGCCAGGATACGGATGGGCAGGCATCGATCCCACCAATAATGTATGGGTAACCAACCATCATGTAAAATTAGCTGTGGGAAGGGATTTCACCGACTGCTCTCCCGTGAAAGGGAGCTTCAAAGGCCCGGCAAGGCAATCCCTGTCCGTTTACGTATCGGTTGGGTATGAAGACGGGGAAACCTTTGAAGAACTCACCCGCGTGCAGTTAGAAAAGCAGGTTGGACCTGAAGTTCCCGAATTGATTATTGATACCTTTGCCGGACAACAGCAACAATAGCCCTGTTATGAAACAACTGCTTCTTTTCCGTATA
>CAZAOR010000454.1:0-3872 GCA_964486805.1 uncultured Sediminibacterium sp.
ACTGCCTGATCTTTGACCGCAGGTAAACTTATAAGCCAACCAGCCCGTACGGGTTGGTTTTTTTATGCGCTTTCACCAGTTCCGGTACTTTCGCGCCTTGCTTTTGGCAGGGTGACCGTAAACCTGTTAAGGTCAGTATCGATAACCTGGTAATTAACCGCCCCTTTGTGTACCGAAATAAACCGGTACACAATCGACAATCCGAGCCCATATCCTTTGGAAGTAACTGCATTGCGGCCCCGGAAAAAAGGCGCCATCATACTCTCCCGCTCTTCGGCGGGCAGTTGCATACCCTTGTTGTCGAAATGAATAAACACAGAGGATTCGTCCGTATCCATGGTTATATGCAGTACCTGGTTCACAGAGTAAGTGTAAGCGTTCTTGATCAGGTTTGAAAAAGCTGAGCGCAAAAGCGTTTCATTACCGCGGATGATAAAGTCATTATCATTATCCGGCAACCGGGAAAAAGCCACATGCACGACCAGGTCAGGAAATTGTTTCTTACACAGACTAATGGTTTCATAAATCACTTCATCCACCCGTAATTCCGGCCATTCTTCGGCTGAATCGATATGCTGGAACTGGGATATCAGCAAAAGTGAATTGGTCAATTCAATCATTTCCTGCTGCTCTTCCTGTAAAAAATGCAGGGTTGATCGGTATTCCTGGATGCTCAGTTCCCGGTTCAGGGCAGATTCTGTTTGTGAGAGCATCGTAGCCAGGGGCGTACGCAATTCATGGGAAGCGTGGTAAACAAAATTTTTCTGGAATTCAAAGGATTTATTCAATCGTTCCAGCATGGCATTAAAACTCCGGGCTATTTCATTGATCTCATCCCTGGCCGCAGTTTCCGGAACACGTTCCAACAGGTTCTGTACATCCGTGCGTTTCATCTGTGCGCTCAGGTCTTTCAACGGACTTACTGCTGCCTGTACAAAAAAGAAGGAGATCACCGCTGACAATAGCAAAGCCCCTAAAAATACAAATACCAGGATCAGTTTCAGGTTACTCAGTTTCAGAAAGCCTTGTTTGTCGAGACCGGATATAAAAACGTATGCATTGGTTTCCGGCATATACAGGGCCACTTCCTGGTAACCATTGACATCCTGCCGCTGGTATTCCTGGTCATTGCGGATTTTCCGCAGCAAGGGCTGGTTTTTCGGCAGGGTGAGCGTATCCGGGAATTTAAATAGCGGCATCCCCGTTCCGTCGAGTATGTACAAAGCCTCGTTATACAAGGTTTTGTCATGTACTTCCCGGATCAGCCGGTAAACGATGGAAGGGTCCCGCTGCTTGACATCCGTATAAATATTATATACTTCCGATCCCTCCTTGCTGAGGCGACGGAAATAATCATCCTGCCGGCTATTGGAGAACAGAAAATAAGTAGACAGGCAGGAAAGTAATAAGATCAGGGAAACGAAGGAAGTGAAAAGCAGTGCAAACCGAAGCTTTAAGTTCATTGCACTTTCTATTTGATATAATAACCAAATCCTGGTTTGGTATGTATCAGCTTTCCGGAGAAAGGCTTATCGATCTTGTTGCGCAGAAAGCTGATATACACTTCAATCGTATTGGTGCCGGTATCAAAACTCAGATCCCATACTTTTTCCAGTATTTCCTGCTTGGAAATCACCCGGCCCCGGTTGCGCGCCAGTAAAACCAATAAGGTAAACTCTTTGGCTGTAAGGCTGATATTGACACCATTGCGGACTACTGTTTTATTCAGGAAGTCTATCTCCATATCCTCCACAATGATCTTGTCAATCGTTGCCGGCAGTTCGGATCTTTTCAGGAAAACTTTCACCCTTGCAAAGAGTTCTACAAAGTGAAAGGGCTTCACCATGTAATCATCTGCCCCGATATTGAATGCTTCTACTTTATCATGTATCTCACCTGCGGCGCTGAGCATGATAATGGGAATTTTTTTATTCTGTTCCCGGAATTCCCGGCATAAAACATAGCCGTTTTTATAGGGCAGATTAATATCCATCAATACCAGGGAATAAGCGTGCTGATTAAAAAGCCGGGAAGCTTCCAGTCCATCCACCGCGATATCGGTCATATAGCCGTTGTTAGTCAGTTCATCCCGGATAATACGCCCCAGTTTGGTTTCATCTTCCACCAGTAAGATTCTGTTCTTCCCACTCATGCTGCGTGCATTATGGTATAAAAGTACATGAAATCAAGCGACAGACCGTTTCTGCCGGTATTGTAAACATTCGTTAAACTCTTGTCCGTACTATTGTTATTGGTCCAGTTTTTTGATTTCGCCGCTTCCGGTAATCGACTGGGTGATGGCGGGATTCCCTTTGTAGAAAACAGAGCCTACCCCTGCGATTTGCACATCCAGTTTACTGGCGGCAAACAAACGCACATTCCCACTGCCTGCCACTTCCACCCGGGCGTTCTCGGCTTTCAGTTCCTCAGCCAGGTAATCACCCGATCCGGCAATATGAATATCCGCATCCTGGGTCTCCCCGGCAAGTTTGATGGATCCGGTTCCTGCTATCTCGACATGAATCCGGGGGGTATTGGTTGCCAACTGTATATCGCCGCTGCCCGCTATTTTCAGTTCCAGCATGTCTGCCCCGGTGAACTTGCCCATCCCTGTAATATTGCCGCTGCCCGCCAATGAAATCTTTTCCAACAGAGGGGTAGTGATATAGATCTTAACGGGATCATCTCCTGAAAAACGTACATTATCCCGGTTCCGGATAACCAGTTCCCCATCCTCCATCCGGGTCAGGATATAGGACAGGAATCGGGTATCTGCCTCAATACGGAGTGTTGTTTTGTCACCGGGCGTTAATTGCACCTGGTAATTCCCGGCCAGCTTGATCCTGGCTGCGGAACTCACTTCCCTGGCTTCCGTTTGAACCTGTCCGGCGGGCTTGATGACTTTCCATTGCATCCATTCGCAACCGGCCAAAACAACGCAAAGAAGGAAAAAGGCGGCAACACGTATTTTCATCAATTCTTATTTCCCCCAATATACAGATTCTCCCTGGTTTTTAATAGTCATTTCTGTGTATAAGGCGTGTATGGGAGCAGGTCTGATCAACCAATTTGGTAGTACCTTCGCGCCATGACAGAAAAAATCCTGATTCTCGATTTCGGAAGCCAGTTTACCCAGTTGATCGCCCGGGCTGTACGGGAAGCAAATGTGTATTGCGAAATCGTTCCTTTTCATCACCTGGTTAAACCGGATGCAGGCCTGAAAGGTATCATCCTGAGCGGATCTCCCTTCAGTGTGAATGAGGAGAAAGCGCCCACGGTGGATATCCCTTCCCTGTTAGAGTCGGTTCCCGTACTGGGCATCTGTTATGGCGCCCAGTTAAGCGCCAAGGTTTTAGGGGGACAAGTGGATAAATCCAATAAAAGAGAATATGGCAGGGCCAAACTGCATATCCGCGAACAGGATGCTTTGTTTGCCGGTGTTTCGGAACAATCTCAGGTATGGATGAGTCATAGCGATTCCATCAGCCGCTTACCGGAAGGGTTCGATATTCTCGCCACAACAGAAAGCATTCCGATTGCCGGGTTCCGCAACAAAAACAGTTTTGCACATCCCTTGTACGGCATCCAGTTTCATCCGGAAGTATATCATTCCGTGAAAGGCAAAAAGATCTTGCAGAACTTTCTCGTGAAGATCTGCGGCTGCAGCCAGCAATGGACCCCAGCCGCTTTTGTGCAGGAAACGGTTGCTGCTCTGAAAGCACAGATAGGCGATCAGCAGGTGATCATGGCGCTCAGCGGCGGCGTTGACAGTACGGTGGCGGCCACCCTGATCAGCCGTGCCATCGGCGACCGGTTGCATGGGATTTTTGTGGATAACGGCGTTCTCCGAAAAGGGGAATTTGAGCAGGTAC
>CAZAOR010000455.1:0-6991 GCA_964486805.1 uncultured Sediminibacterium sp.
AATCCTGGGCGGGTATATAAATATCATCGCCCTGGATCTCGAAACGGATCCCCAGTTGCCTGAATTTATCCGGGATCATTCCCAGGTGTTTCACACCGGCGTTCGCAATAGTGATCTCGCTTTGTGTCATGGCTGCCAGGCCGATAAAACTGCCGATCTCAATCATATCCGGCAGGATCCGGTGTTCGGTACCCCCCAGTTTTTGCACCCCTTCAATCTGCAGCAGGTTACTGCCGATGCCGCTGATACGGGCGCCCATCCGGTTCAGCATATGACAGAGTTGCTGTATATAGGGTTCGCAGGCAGCATTGTAAATAGTTGTGATACCTTCCGCCAATACCGCAGCCATCAGGATATTGGCCGTACCCGTCACTGAAGGCTCATCCAGCAACATATCTGTTCCGCGCAGAACCGGGGCGGATAAAAGGAAACACCCTGCTGCTTCATCATAGTTAAATGCAGCACCTAATTGCTGAAACCCGATGATATGGGTATCCAGCCTGCGCCGGCCGATTTTATCGCCGCCAGGTTTGGGAATAAACGCTTTCCGGAACCTGGCCAGCATCGGTCCTGCAAACATCACACTGCCCCTTAACCTACCCCCCTTGTTCCGGAAATCTTCGGAAGCCAGGTATTCCGGGTCTACCTGATCGGCTTGGAAAGTACAGCTATGGCGGTCATGCCTGGTAAGCCGCACCCCTATTTCTTCCAACAGGTTCATCAGCAACTGAACGTCCAGGATATCCGGGATATGATCAATCCGGACAGGCGATGCTGTCAGCAGCACGGCTGATAATACCTGGAGGGCTTCATTTTTTGCTCCCTGCGGATTCAGGGTACCCTTTAAGGGATTCCCGCCGATGACTTCAAATGCACTCATGTGTTGGCGTTTTGAATAGTTTGCGCCTGTTTAAAATAAAAGCATGGCAGACAGTCGAACAAAACACTCTGAACCCGATGGCTCCAGAGCGTATTCAACAATTGGTCAATTGACTTTGTGAAAATAAAAAAGCAACGGCAATCCGTTGCTCAAATAAGTCTAATATTTCTGGTGCTTAAAACCGCTTCTTGAACTGGCTTCTGCCTTCCTGCCGGTTATTCCGGTTATTGCCGTTATTGTTGCGGCTTCGTCCATTATTATTCCTGTTATTGCCATTATTTCCCCGGTTATTCCGGTTGCTGAAATTCTGTTGCCAGCGGCCGCCGCGGGTAGGATATTCGTCTCTTTCGAAATTCTGGTTGCGGTGTTTGATAAAGGGGGTATTGCTGAATTCCAGTTGTCCACCGGTAATATTATCCAGTTCGGCCCGGATGGTATCATCATGCACCAGTTCCTTGTGCCAGTTGCTATACGCAAGTTTCATGTAATAGGCAATGGCATGTGCAAAGCCAGCTTTCTTTTCCGGATCGTTCTCCTGCATGGCCTTATCAATTACCACTTCCAGGTTTTTGCCCAGGTGTGCATACTTGGGATGCCGTTTGGGATAGGGCATCGGATCGGGCTTCTGCTTGTAGGTTTCTTTCTGGGGAATCGGATAAGGACTGTCTACTTCCAGTTTAAAATCACTGATAAAAAAGAGATGGTCCCAGAGTTTATGGCGGAAATCTTCCACATTTTTCAGGTGCGGATTCACGAATCCCATCAACTCAATCACGCAATGGGCCTGTTCCTGCCTTTTTTGCTTGTCTTCGATTGTCAGCAGGTATTCTACCATTTTCTGCACATGCCGCCCGTACTCTTTCATACCCAGGGAGCTTCGCGAAGTATTGTATTCCATGATCATAGGCTCAAAATACAAAGGTACGGGTTCGGGGCGGGTTCCCGTAATATTTTAAAAGGGGCGGATCACGGCACCAGCGGGATGCCGGGGTGTTGAATCTCACCCTATCTTCGCAGAATGGAAGCACTGGTCAAGCAGATCGCCGAATACCGCAGTGAAATAGCGGGTTTTCAGGGAAAAACCGCCGCAGAAGTGGAGCAATTCCGGATTCGTTTTCTGGGCACCAAAGGCCTGGTTAAGCAGTTGATGGGTGAAATGCGCAATCTGTCGGACGAACAGAAAAAATCATTCGGGCAGATGATGAATGAATTCAAAGCATTTGCCGAAGCCCATTACCAGGAATACAAAGACCGTATTGCTGAAACCAGTTCCGATAGCACAGAAGGCATTGACTGGAGCCTGCCAGGCGATCCGATCATTGCCGGAACACGACATCCCCTGAGCCTGGTGCGTAACCGGATTGTTTCGATTTTTCAGCGCCTGGGTTTTGCCGTAGCAGAAGGACCGGAAATTGAAGACGACTGGCACAATTTCGGCGCTATGAACCTGCCCGAAGATCACCCCGCACGCGATATGCAGGATACTTTTTACATCAACCGGGACAGCACCCATGGCAACTGGCTCCTGCGTACCCATACCAGCAGTGTGCAGGCCCGCGTGATGGAGAGCCAGAAACCACCGATCCGCGTTATCTGCCCCGGCCGTGTTTACCGCAATGAAACCATCAGCGCCCGCGCCCACTGTTTTTTTCACCAGGTGGAGGGCCTCTATGTAGATGAACAGGTTAGTTTCGCCGATCTCAAACAAACCCTTTATTTCTTTGTACAGGAAATGTTCGGAAAAGAAGTGAAGGTCAGGTTCCGCCCCAGCTATTTCCCCTTTACCGAACCAAGCGCTGAAATGGATATCAGTTGCCTGATCTGTAAGGGCAAAGGCTGCAATATCTGCAAGCATACCGGTTGGGTTGAGATCCTGGGCAGCGGCATGGTACACCCCGCCGTACTGGAAAACTTCGGCATTGATCCGCAGAAATACACGGGCTTTGCATTCGGCATGGGCGTGGAAAGAATCACCCAGCTCAAATACCAGGTAAATGACCTGCGTTTATACTCACAGAATGATATCCGCTTCCTGAAACAGTTCACGGGTGTAGTATAGGGCAGCTTTCTCCGGAACTTCAGTAATCTGCAATATGGTTCATGCAACCAAAGGCATAGTCGTTCGTACCACTCCTTATGGGGATACCAGCATTGTGACACAGTTGTATACTGCCCTTTTCGGGATGCAAACCTATCTGGTGAAAGGCATCCGGAAAAGCACGGCCAAAGCGCCTTCGCGTGCAGCCTGTTTTCAGCCAGGGGCCATACTGGATCTTATCATTTATCACCAGCCCAATAAAAACCTCCAGTACATCCGGGAATTCAGTTGGGAATACCTGTACCGGGAGGTGTTTTCAGATGTTGTCAAAAATGCTGTGGCGCAGTTTATGCTTGAATTAGTGTACCACTGCCTGCGGCAACCCGAAGCGCATCCGGAATTATACGACCTGCTTGACCAAAGCCTGCGAAAACTCGACGAAGGTTCCCCTGCTTTCACCGGCAACCTGCCGCTCTATTTTTCATTGCGGCTGGCTGCTGAACTGGGTTTTGGATTCCAGGGCAGCTATGATGCACAAACACCCATCCTGGACCTGAAAGAAAGTTTATTCATAGCCGGCATCCCGGATCACCCATATTACCTGGAAGGAACTGCTGCTGCAATCAGCGCGCAACTCACACAGATGGAGCAATACCAGCAGTTGGAACTGATCCGCCTGAATCGCCAGCAAAGGCGCGAATTACTGGAAGCTTACCAGCATTATCTCCGCCTGCATGTACCGGGTTTCGGAGTGTTGAAAAGCATGACAATCCTGCAGGAGATTATTAGTGATTAACCCCGAACAACTGTTTGCTTTACCCATTTGCCCGTTCCACTAAAAACAACATGCAATGTCCGATTCTCCGGCTGTTTTTGTACATTAGGGATACTAATTAAAAAATCGACGATTGCAGCCACTTTTCAATCCTGTATGGCATGCGCTGAATGGAAGAGATGAACGGTTTAACCTGGGTAATGACAAAACCAGTTTTTTCCCGGCAGATGTTTCTCCTTTTGTCGGTATGCCCGACTGGTCACAATCACAACAGCATCTCCTGTATACCAGTTTGCCTTCGGGACGTTCCTGGTCCGTGATGATCGCAGAAGAAGTGCTTTTTTCTGCGGACTGGGAAACACGCTTTTCCACGACCCTGCACCAGATGGTTTGCAAAAAATTAGTACCCGCCCATTATATAGATACTGCCTGCCAGCCTTTATCGGAAAAAAACGTACCCGCCATGCTGGCCCTCACGGCTCTTACCAAACCGGGTCCCTTCTATAAGAAAACAATCGCGTTTGGCAATTTCAAGGGTATTTTTGACGGAGAAGAACTGGTGGCGATGGCGGGCGAGCGCCTGCATATTGAAGGCTATACGGAAGTAAGTGCTGTTTGTACACATCCGGATTATGAAGGCCGCGGCTATGGCGCGATCCTGGTATCCGAAATCTGCCGGCAGATCATCGACCGTGGCGAAACACCCTTCCTGCATGTAAAATGGGATAACCAGCGGGCGATCAAAATGTACGAGCGACTTGGATTCAGTCATCACACCGATATGTTCTTCGCCGTCTTTGCCGCCCGCTGAATAATTTCTATCTTCCGCCTTACGTTTGCAATGAAACCTACAGTATGAACTTTCTTGGTAACCTGGTCTGGCTCTTATTCGGCGGTTTGATTTCTGCTATCCTGTATATGATCAGCGGAGTGGTACTTTGTATCACCGTCATCGGTATTCCCTTCGGGCTGCAATGCTTTAAGATCGCAGGGTTTGTATTATGGCCTTTTGGCAGCACGATTGTGACAGGTGACAGAAGCGGAGGCTGCCTGTATATCCTCTTCAATATCCTTTGGATATTCACCGGCGGTTTATGTACCGCCCTTTCGCATATTTTTTTCGGGGTCCTGCTTTGCCTGACGATTATCGGTATTCCTTTCGGGATGCAACATTTTAAACTGGCCAACCTGGCTTTATCCCCATTCGGGAAAGATATCGTTTACAAATAAAACAAGCCGGGCGGTAATGCATCAGGATACCGTATCCAGCAGGTAGGTCTTCAATGCCGAAAAATCAGCCGGTATCCGAACAGATTTTTTCTCTCGCAAAAACAAAGGCTGCACCGAATCGGGTATCGGCAGGGAATGTCCCAGTATGCCTTCTACGGTTTCGGGAAACTTGACAGGGTGTGCTGTTTCAAGAAAAATACCTGCCTGTCCCGGATGTTCCATGCAATACTGCTTTAAAGCTTCATAGGCAACCGCTCCATGCGGATCGAGTATATAACCCGTACGCTGATACACGTCGGCCATAACAGCTTTGGTTGCTTCATCCGTAATGGTGAACCCGCTGATCATTTTTTGCAGTTCCTTAAAATCATGACCGAACAATTCCTGTATACGCACAAAATTGCTCGGATCGCCTACATCCATGGCATTGGAAATCGTTGGAGCCGCCTTCCTGGGCCGGTAGGCACCATGACGCAAATATTCGGGTACCGGATCGTTGATATTACAGGCTGCGATGAAATGAGCAACCGGTAAGCCGGATCGATAAGCCACCAGTCCGGCACAGATATTCCCGAAATTGCCGCTGGGCACGGAAAATACAGGAGGATGCAGCTTATCGGGCCATTGCTGGTAAGCAAAGAAATAATAAAGCTGTTGCGGCAGCCAGCGGGCTATATTGATCGAATTGGCGGAAGTCAGCCGCTTTCGTGAACGCAGCTCCGCATCCATGAAAGCATCTTTTACCATGGCCTGGCATTCGTCAAATCCCCCCAGTACTTCCAGCGCGGTAATATTCTGTCCGCAGGTGGCTAACTGCAGTTCCTGCACCGGGCTTACTTTCCCGGAAGGATATAATATCACCACTTCCACGCCTTCCACCCCCAAAAATCCATTGGCAACAGCGCCGCCGGTATCGCCGGATGTGGCCACCAGTACTGTTGTTTTTTGATCCTGCTGTTGTGAGAAATAACCCAGACAGCGGCTCATAAAACGGGCACCCACATCCTTGAATGCGAGGGTGGGGCCGTGGAATAATTCCAGCGCATAGCAGTCGTCCTGTACCCGCACCAGGGGAAAAGGGAAATGGATCGTTTCCTGCAGGATGGTATACAATGAGCGGGGATCAATGGCCTCTCCGATATAAGGCTGCATGACTAGGTAAGCCAGGTCTTCGGGTGTATAAGCGGTGATGTTTTCCATAACAGATGCTGGCATTGTTGGTATCTGCTCAGGAAAATACAATCCCTTATCAGGAGCCTGACCCCTCGTGGCTGCCTCCCGGAAATCAACCGCCGGTGAGTTTCGTTGTAAGCTGTAATATTTCATATACAATCAGGAAGGGATGATTCGCACGCCCTCTTGGTTAATGGTTGTTACATAAGTATAATAAGGCAGGTTCAGCCGGTCATATACCTGTTGCATTTGTTTTTCAACGGCATTGGCCGTATCGGGATCCCTGCTCAGCATAAACAAGGAAGGACCGGAGCCTGAAATACCGCCGCCCAAAGCGCCCGCAGCCATACTTTTCTGTTTGACTTCCGCAAAGCCCGGTATCAGGATACTGCGGACAGGTTCGATCAGCACATCTTCCAATGAGCGCCCGATCAATGCATAATCCCCTTGCAGCAAACCGGCAACCAGCCCGGCAATATTGCCCCATTGCCGGATTGCATCTTTCAACTGCACCTGTTTTTTCAAAATGCTGCGGGCATCGGCCGTACGCACTTCAATCTGCGGGTGTACGATCGTTACATAAATCGGCGGCGCCTGTAAAGGAATAATGTCCAGGGGATGGATGGAGCGGACCAGGGTGACCCCGCCATAAATACAGGGTGCGATATTATCTGCGTGCTTAACGCCCGAAGCCAGTTTTTCACCATGCATGGCGAAGCGCACCAGGTCAGCCTTGCTGAACCGGTTCTGCAATAAGGCATTTGCGGCCACCACTGCCCCTGCGGAACTGGCGGCGCTGGATCCCACCCCGCTACCCGGGCGGATCTGTTTCCGGATAACCAGGTCGAAACCAACAGGTGTTTCCAGTTCGGCGATCATCGCCTGCAAAGCCACA
>CAZAOR010000456.1:0-2726 GCA_964486805.1 uncultured Sediminibacterium sp.
AAGGATATGGACCAGCCTGGGCTAATTCCCTGTTTGAGGACAATGCCGAATTCGGATTGGGCATCAAACTGGCAACGGATATGAAACGTAATTATGCACGTTCGTTGCTGGCACAGCTACAGGAAGATGTGGGCCTTGAACTTGCGCATTCGATCCTTGAAAAATCGGAAGCAACGGAAACTGCGATCGCGCAGCGAAGGAAACAGGTGCAGGAACTGAAAAGGAGATTGCAACTGCATACTCATCCCGATGCCCGGTTATTGTTGCAGGTAGCTGATTTCCTGGATGAGAAATCTGTCTGGATCATCGGGGGTGATGGATGGGCCTATGATATCGGCTTCAGCGGATTGGATCATGTGTTATCTACCGGGGAGAATATCAATATCCTGGTGCTGGATACAGAAGTGTATTCCAATACGGGCGGACAGAAATCTAAATCCTCTCCCCTGGGCGCCAGCGCCAAGTTTTCCGTGAAGGGAAAAACAACGGGTAAAAAGGATCTGGCCATGCAGGCCATCGCACATGGCACTGCTTATGTGGCGGAGATCGCCCTGGGCGCGAATGATGTGCATGCTTTGAAAACCATTCTGGAAGCAGAAGCATTTCCAGGCCCCTCCCTGATCATTGCCTATAGTCATTGCATTGCACATGGATACGATATGTGCCATGGTATTGATCAGCAGGAACTGGCGGTTAAGTCGGGCTACTGGCCTTTATTCCGGTACAACCCGTTCAAGGAAAAAGGGCAACGATTTGTAGTTGACAGCAAGGATCCTTCCGTACCGCTGGATTCATTCCTCTATAATGAAAACCGGTTTGCGACGATTAAGAACCAGTACCCGGAACAGGGTGCTGCTTTCCTGGAGCAGGCCAATGAAGGGGTGCATGCAAGGTGGGACCGGATACAGGCATTAAAAGCTTTATAGTTAGTGATTTTCAAATCCAAGGGGCCTGTTCTCAGGCCTCTTTTGTTTAAAGCGGTCGTGTATTTGGAATCGGTTTCAAATGCATTGTTTTTTCTAAAAACAGTTTGGTTTCTCTTTCCACACCTGCTACATCCTTCGATTGTATGGGTGAACCCAGTACATGTGCACCGGCATTGGGTATCGGAACCAGTTTTTTTTCTGCGGCCGGTGTGCCGAGTTCCTGTAACATGGTGCGCATGGCAGATACTTTTACTACCGGATCCTGGTGTTGTTCATCCTTGTAATAACAAAGTGTCAGCACCGGCTGGTGTATGGCAGCAAAAGTGGTTTTGGTCATGGTTGTTTCCAATAGCTCCTGTAATTGAACGGCAGCTTCCAACCGGTATTTCCGGTTCCAGTATTGATTATATAAGGGGGTGTTCCAGCTTGCTGTATTATAATCGCTTTTCTTTACCAGCCTCGCAATCTGCAGTCCCCATGGCTTATTGAGTAACCAGGCATTAGGATCATTGATAGCAATATTGGGTGAGTACAGGATGAGCCCAGCCACATCGGGAAATGCAGCGGCTAATTGCAGCGCCAGTGTTCCCCCGGTGGAAGTACCCATGAGGATGACTTTCTTCCCTAATTTTTTTCCGATCGCATAAGCCTGTTTGGCTGTTTCCCATAAATTTTCGGCGGTCATCGGGTAAAGTGCGTCAACCGTATCGATGCCGTGTGCATCCAGTCGGGACAGGTAGAGGTTGCAGCCAAAGTATTTGGCAATATCCCGGTGTGCCGGATTGCCTTCTTCCTGGCTGGCGCTGAAACCATGCAGGTACACGATGGCATAATCGGTTACCTGGTGCGTTGAATCGGCCCAAACAATCCTGGCTTCATTGTCTGGCTTCAGGTGATGTTGTGATTCGATAAAATGCACATACTGATCCAGTGAGTCTATCGCAGGCAGTTCCGGCAACGTGTTGGTATAAACAGGTTCGGCAGGATGTGGTCCCAGCAGATACACTATGACCAGTACCGCAAGCAGCAGCAGCAATCTTTTCAGCCAGCGCATAACCGGAATTTTCCTCAATCTAATAAAATCTTTTCAGCAAACAGCAGCTAAATTCTGTACATTCGGAAACGTTAAACAGCCTGCCATGAACCCCTCACAATCCCGCTTTACCGCGCTGGATGTGTTTCGCGGCCTGACCATCTGCCTGATGATCATCGTGAATACTCCCGGCGACAGTTCTGTTACCTTTGCCCCGCTGCATCATGCCAAATGGAATGGATTTACGCCAACCGATCTTGTTTTTCCTTCCTTCCTCTTTGCAGTAGGCAATGCCTTGAGTTTTGTGATCAAAAAATGGGAGCAATGGCCTACCAGTCAGGTTGTCGGTAAAATTCTCAAACGGACCCTGATCATTTTCCTGCTCGGGTATCTGATGTACTGGTTCCCTTTTTTCAGGAATGAAGACGGGCACTGGATGCTTTCTCCCATTTCCCAAACCCGGATCATGGGGGTATTGCAGCGTATAGCGCTCTGTTATTGTTTTGCTTCGCTGATGGTTTATTTTCTCAAAATGCGAACCGTAGTTGTGATCAGCATCGGTCTGTTATTGTTGTACTGGGGTCTTTGCTTCTGGTTCGGCGACCCTTTTGATCCGCTGGGTATGCAAACCAATGCCGGTTTTAAATTGGATGTCTGGCTGATGGGCGAAGCACACATGTACCACGGCGAAGGCGTTGCATTTGATCCCGAAGGAGTATTGAGCACATTACCGGCGATCGTGAATGTAACAGCAGGTTTTATGGCGG
>CAZAOR010000457.1:0-3060 GCA_964486805.1 uncultured Sediminibacterium sp.
TTTTCGCTTACAATACCGGCAGCCGTGTATTGCGGGATCATGAAACCCGAGTTCAGTCCGGCATCTTTCACCAGGAACAGGGGCAGTCCACGCTGGCCGCTGATCAGTTGATAGGTTCTACGTTCGGAGATATTGGCGATCTCGCTTATAGCGATCGCGAGGTAATCAAGTGCGAGTGCGAGGGGTTGTCCGTGAAAATTGCCGCCGCTGGCAATGAGTTCTTCTTCCGGAAAAATATTCGGGTTATCGGTAACGGCATTCATTTCCTGCTCAAAAATGCCGAGTACATGCCTGAAAGCGTCTTTACTGGCGCCGTGCACCTGCGGGATACAGCGAAAGGAATAGGGATCCTGTACCTGTTGTTTGGAACGGCCGGCCAATGCGCTGCCTGCGAGCAGAGATCTTAAGCGGGCAGCGGTCTGAACTTGTCCCGGATGCGGGCGCAACTGATGTATATGAGCATCCAAAGGTTCCGTAATACAATCGAATGCATCAAAGGAGAGCGCGCTTACCAGATCGGCCATCTGTAAAATCTGTTCTGCTTTTTTCAGGCAGTACAAGCCATAAGCCCCCATGAACTGGGTACCGTTGATCAGGGCCAGCCCTTCCTTGCTTTTTAACTGGATAGGTGTCCAGCCCATTTCTTTCCAGACCGTGGCGGTATCTTTTTTGATGCCGTGGTGGTAAACTTCGCCCAGTCCGATCAGGGGCAGGCTGAGATGGCTGAGCGGGGCCAGGTCGCCGGAAGCGCCGAGCGAACCCTGTGTATAGATAACGGGCAGAATATCATTGTTATACATATCCATGAGCCGGATAACGGTAGCGATCTGCACCCCGCTATTGCCATAGCTGAGGGATTTGATCTTGAGCATGAGCATGAGTTTCACGATATCGCGCGGCACTTCCTCCCCCATGCCACATGCGTGGGAAACCAGGAGATTATACTGGAGTTTTTCGATCTGGGTATTGTCGATTTTAACGTTCTGCAAAAAACCGAAACCGGTATTGATGCCATAGTACAACTGGTTACCCTGCTCCATTTTGGTATCGAGGAAATCGCGGCAGGCCAGGATCCGTTCATGGGCATCGAAGGTGATGGAGACGAGTTGGTCGTAATCGAGCAGGTTTTTGACCTGTTGATAGTTCAGCCATTTCCGGTCAAGCGGCAGGTAGTTATAGCTCATTGGGCAATCGTTTGCCGCAAAGTAAGGGATTTCGGGTGGTTGCACTAACGCAGCTAATGCTTTTGGGCAACTGGGCTATTTTGGTTTATTTTGCGTGTCAAAACCGAGCGCGACAGATCAACCCGCAGCGCATCCCGACCGAAGCGTCGGGAAGGTCATGGGTCGATGAAAATATTGGGATCGGTAGCTCATCTGGATAGAGCATCCCGACTGAAGCGTCGGGAAGGTCATGGGTTGATGAAAATATTGGGACCGGTAGCTCAGCTGGATAGAGCAGCTGCCTTCTAAGCAGCAGGTCATTGGTTCGAATCCAATCCGGTTCACACTTTAGGAAAAGCAATTGCTTTTCCTTTTTTATTTAAATCTTTCTCTAAAGTCATCGATAGAATGACAGTTCAGCGAAACTGTCTTAACCCCCTGAATGACCGGACAGAACTCTAAAAATAATTGAGTCACTCAATTGAGGGTAATCATGAAAAGAGAACGCAGTTAGTCCAATAATATGCAGCTATTTGACACCCTTATTTTCCTGTTCCGGGTACAATGAAATCAACAAAGAAAGACCCCGATACATCATTGGGGGATATTTTACAGGTGTTACCACCTCAAAAATCCGGCTATTTACAACCTGTACGACCTGCCTTACAGGAGATCTGTAATCAGTGCAGTCCATCCTGTTTGATGACTGGCGCCCAATCCTCTGCCGTTATCTCCATGAAAGTATTCATGGAACAGGATGAGGTTTTCATTACCAGGCTGTTGGTAAAACCAATTATACGCACCAAATACCGGCCGTGCTCCGTTCTCATCTCTTTTAAAGATGGATAAGTTTCGTTCAATGATGATACCAACTGTTTGCTGCAAAATGATATAATTACCAGCATGCAAAGGGTGCTCGATTAGCAGATCCTCTCCGTAAAATGCTGCAAATTTTTCCAGCGCCTTTACCAGCAAATAATTAACAGGCATCCATACGGGTCCACGCCAGTTTGAATTACCCCCGAATAAACCGGAAGTTGCATCACCCGGATCATAATGCACGGTATAATTTTCGCCATCAATGCTAATAGCATAAGGGTTATGCCCGTAATACTTACTCAGGGCCCGGACACCGGCTACCGATAGAAATTCATTCTCATCCAATATTTTCCTGACCAGGTCCTTAATCTTTTCTTCATCGGTTAAAGAAAACAGAATAAGGTTCCCGTCCTTGTTTGTTGTTTGGGCCACAAATTTTTTATTTTCAAGCCGGTAGCTGAAAAACCAATTCATCCGTTTTCTGAAATCCGGAAGGTTGTTCAATATATTGGTATCGATAATGGATACGGCAAATAAAGGGGTCAGGCCAACCACCGATCGTAATTTCAAGGGAATGGGGGCACTATTCTCAAAACTAAGCAGGTCATAATAAAACCTGTCTTCCGGATTCCATAAACCAAATTCGTTCAATGCTTCGGCAATTAAAGTAAAATGCTCATAAAACTTGGTGACGGAATTCTCAAAAGAAGCGTCGTTGAGAGAAATTTCGATGGCCATATCCATCATATTCAAAGCATACATGCCCATCCAACTGGTGCCGTCAGTTTGCTCCAGCGATTTTTCATTCGGCAACTGGCTGCTCCTGTTAAACACACCGATGTTATCGAGTCCTAAAAAACCTCCCGAAAAAACATTATTACCATTAGCGTCTTTTCGGTTGGCCCACCAGGTAAAATTGATCATCAATTTTTGGAATATCTTTTTCAGAAATACGATATCTCCCACTCCTTTCTTTTGCTTCTCAATATGATAAATCCGAAGCGCTGCAAATGCGTGAACGGGCGGATTGACATCACTGAATTTCCATTCATAGGCAGGTATCTGACCGTCCGGGTTC
>CAZAOR010000458.1:0-15433 GCA_964486805.1 uncultured Sediminibacterium sp.
CAGTACATGATGATATTCTTATGCTCATTCCCCTGCATCATTTCTGCCGCCATAGGCAACTGCTCCCGGAAGGTATCCGAAGGAACTTCCATCGCCCGCACAAAATGCCCCACTTCATACTCATAGTGGTTACGCATATCAATGATGATGGTATCCGGGTCATCCAGCAAGGCATTCATCTGCGCAGCGGAAAGATATTTTCCTTTGTTCTCCATGCTGAAATCCGGGTCATCAATACCATCCGCTACGATCTTATCACGCACTTTGATACGCAATACCCAGAAGCTCTTCCCATCATCGTCCACTGCAAAGTTCAGCCGGAGGTTTTCCATTCCCGGAATTGCATGCATCATTTCCCGGAATGTATCCAACCGATGTGTCGGTACGCTGATCTGCGCATTGATACCCTCCTTGGCTACATAGATGCGCCCGAATACCTGCAGGTCATAAAACTGCTTATACAGCATATCCCTGAACTCCTGCGGGTTCTGAATCGGGAAATAACGATAAAAACTGATTGTGTAACGGGAGAAGGTCTCTGCATGCAAACGACGCTTCAGCTCCTCATTGGAGACACGGTTGTGTAATAATGCCATCATTTTTTATTTTAGATATCCCGCAGCCGGAATATTCCGATTAAGGAGTCACTTGCCTGGTGACCAAAACTTTGCAAAGATAAGCGTATTGGCTTATTGGCCTTTGGTATTTGGGGTATTGACCATTGAATATTCACTATTCACTTAAAAAAACGGTATGGTCAACCGCAAACCGTTCGGCCGGTAGCTGCCTGCAATCCCTTGAACAAAATCCACCCGCATAAGCTTGAATATATTTTCCAGTCCGGCAGAAAATTCGCCATAGTCCGGCTTGCCTGGTACATGCAGGTAGTGTATCCCGGTTACAAAAAACCAGTTCAGTTGTTTGAAGCCGGGTATTTTGTTACTGATGAACCCGTTGAGGTGGTACTCAAGATGAGCTGATGAATTGAAAGATGCCGTATTACTGTAAGCATAATACGGAAGGAGTTGAAAAGCTTCCAAATGCTGATTAGCCAGGATGGTCTGATTGCCCAAATAGTGCTGGTAATCAGGTAGGTAACTCATTTTATTGCGGAGGAACCCGCTCAACTGCAATTGGTATTCCAGCTTGCCGAACAAATTCATGTTTACATCGTCATGCACAGCAAAATGCCAGTGGAGATAATCCACATCACTGCTTAATAAACCAGGTATCCCCCAGGTGATACCGGCGCTGAAACCAGGATATCCTGAACCAATGCTGAATGAACGGTCGGGCAGCTCGATATATTTGGCGCCGGGTTGCCAGAACAGATGCAATGATAAAATACTTGCCTGGTGACGGGGGATATTTGCATTACCAACCTCCTTCGGGAAATTCGGTGTGAAATCACGCCCCGGAATGTCACGCCAGCTTAACGGGTCGGCTAAATTCTCCAAAGGTTTCCGGTCCTGGTACTGAAAGCCGGCATTCAGGGTCAAGCCTTTTCCCAGACCGGAACGGTAACCTGCCTGCCAGAAAGCGGCTTCATACAATTTCAGGTGGTTGGCCTCGTAAAAAAGTGTACTGATCGTATTAATGCGCGGTGTGATCGGGTTATCAGGATTGAACTGGAATACACCGGTTCCGCCACTCATACGGAAACTTTGCCCGAAATGCTTACCCAGTCCCAGAACAGCGGCAACAGAAGTATTCAGGTGCCCGTTACCAAAACCGTAACGGATATCCGGGCTGATACTCAGGAACTTTCTGCCTTCCCATCGCTTGCGGAAACCGGGCGTGAATTGCCATACCACTCCTTCCACCGTATTGACATTCCAGTTGCTCAATATGGACGGAAAACTGAAACTGGTTTTTGCTTTACGGTTCAGGAATGTCTGCCCGGTCATCAGTAAAGCTCCGGGGTGCAGCCTGTTATTTTTTGCATCCAGGGAATCCAGGTAATGCGGGCTTTTGCGCACCTGTTCCAGGCTGTCTTTTTTCTTGTAATCCCTGACTTCCTCCGTTAACAGCGGAACCGGCCGGATGCTGTCCCAATATGCTTTTGTTTTTTTGTTTGAGCTGTCGGTAAAACGGATGATCGTATTATCAAAAAACTTACGTGCAAAATGCGGATGCATGTCAAACCGGTCGTACACCTGCACGAAACTTCCGAAAAAATCAAAGCCGAGAAATTTGCCTGAAGGATAAATGACCTGGCTCTTGATCACTTCATAATTACCGGAGGGCACATATAATTGCTGCACCCTGAGTGTGTCCAGGAACTGCAACTGGTTTTCTTTCAGCAGTAACAGGTCAACGCTTTGTATCCGCCATTCATTTTCTATGATCTGGATATAACCGCTGAATAAAGGTTCATATTTCCTTTTCGGGATCACCTCGATGCGGCTTATTTCTTTTCCATTCTCAAAATAACTGCCTGCAAAACGGTATCGGTAATAATTCAGGGCGCCATTGGCAATGGGAGAAATAAAACCACGCGGGTTGAGGTTTTCACCGATAGCGATATTGTTATCGTAAAAGGAAATGATCTGCGGGTTACTTAACCCGAACCCGCTGCTTCGTCCGCTTACACGGGTTGACAGCACTTCTACTTTCTCCGTACCGGGTTGTTCCACCGAATACTTCGCCAGTGTTTCACTGAGGAAGATCATCTTATGCATACTGGTATCCCCGTCCTGGAAATCCATCTTCCGGCCCATAAAAGTCCGGGGGTAATGGCGCAATTGTATCTGTCCTTTGATATAAACCTGGCATTGAAACTGTTTGATTTCTTTCCGGTGTGCTTCCCTGGTGGCTATTGCTTTGCGGATGATCGCGTAGGCAGGGTCTTCTCCCTTATTGTTCACCACAACTTCCTGTAACTGGTATTGCTGGGGTGTCAGCTCAAAATCAAGTGACTGGTCTTTTGCAGTCACCCGGATCGTTTTTTCCTGGCTGGCATAACCGATGCACTGGCATACCAGTGTGTAGTTGCCCGGCGCTAAATTAAGGCTGTATTCACCGCGATTATTGGCAGCCGTTCCCTGTGGGGTGCCTTTCACCAGCACGGAAGCGAAAGGGAGAATGGCTTTATCCGATGTACGCACGATGCCGGATATAGTACCGGCCCATCCTGCGCAGGCAGTACAGAACAGGATGGATACAAGCAGCAGTTGTTTCATGATGAACAGGCTTCCCGAAATTACGTGATGACCGTTCCATCGCTTCCGGATTTATTCGGCATCAGGCCGATTTAACGAAGCATTAGGAACGCCTCCGGCCTGCCCGGAAATAACTTCCTGCCAGCGCTGCCAGCCCGCTGACCAGTCCGCCTAACACACCCGTCAGCAAAATCAGCGCAAAGGAAGATCCGCCCAAAGGCAGTATCCGGGCCACTTTTGCTGACAGGATATGCCCGTTTGCATCATCCTTCATAAATGCCATAATGCCCCATAACAGGAACAATGCCAGGAACCCGGACAGGAAAGCTTTGCCCGGTTTCTGATGTATGGCAACAGATACGATAAAAGAAGTGATGGCAAATAACCACCAGGGAAGGCCTGAATAAATACCTGCCACGAAAGCGAGAAAAGCAGTGAGCAGGATGGCAATAGTCATTTTCATAGCAGGTATCAGTTATTGGTAAATTGGATATGCCATTTGATATGGCTGTCTTTTGCCGCTTCATTCTTTGTGAGAAACAGCAGGCGATAGTATTTGCCCGTTGCCCAGCTATCCACAAAATTATCATAGTAGCGGCTGCCGGGGTTACCGCTCTGACCACCGGGATATACCCCATAAGCTTCGATCGTATCAGTAAGCTGTACCACCATGCGCCAACTGGGACCATGTACATCTTTTGCAGCATTCACCATGTGTTCCCCGCCACCTATGGGTAAATGCAGGCGACTCAGTGCAGGTAGCTGCAGCAGATGATTGACATGCGTGTCTTTCCATTTGCCCCATTCTAAGAGGCCTTTCTTTTCGAGTTCCTCCAAATGCACACTGGCTTTGCGCACTGCGATCAGCATGTCCTCCCGAAGCGTTTCTTTTTTATTCTTCGTACGGATATCATCCACGAAACGGAAACTGGAATCACGCAGCAGACTTTCCACCAGCGTTGGTGCGTCGGGGGCAGGCAGGGGCAGTTTGCTTCCCGCCATTTCATCACCCCAAACCTGTTGCTCCAGGCTGTCCCAAACGCATTTGAATACCGTAGCGCCTTTCTCTGCATAATCACCGCGCAGGTCCCAGTTCTTCAGTAACCCGATATATTTTCGTTCGGCTTCATTTAACTGCGTTTCATCTAAATATTTTATTATCACCGGCCGGGCAGTTGCGGCAAATGCATTATAGTTGTTCATCTGCAGGTGTTCCATATCTTCCGGCATGATATTATTCATGCCGGCAAGTTCCCGGTTGATGGTGATACCACGGTACAGCGGAAAGCTCGCTGCAGTTCCGAGGTAGTAAGGATAGGTTGAATCAACCGCCATCTGGTTGGCGCTGCTCACAAATCCGCGTACGGGGTTTTTCATCATGGGGTTCTCATCGGAGGGAATGATGCCCTGCCAGCGGTAACTGCTGTCGGTACCGGGCATGATATAATCGCCCTGGTGTTTCCATCGCGCAATAAAAGCGCCCTGTTGCTTGATAGCAATATCTCCTGTCTTGGAAGCGAATACAAAATTCTGACCCGGGCAGGTCCATTTACTGATGGCATCCAGGTAGTCCTGGTAATTCTTAGCCCGGTCCAGTTCATAAAAAGTCTGCAGACCCTTGCCCGGCAGATGGGCCGTCCAGTGAACCGCCAGGTATTTACCCTGTGTGCTGGCATTGCTGTAGGTATGATCATACATGACCGGGCCGAATACAGTCATGGCAATATGTTCTACCAGGTCCGGCTGCCCTTTCACATGAATGATTTCTGTCCGCTTTTCCGCTTTGGTCCAAACCCCGTTGTACAGGTATTCCGACATCGTACTGTCGCGGAACTGCATCTGGTAATAATCCAGCACATCACGACCGGCATTGGTTACACCCCAGGCGATACTGTCATTGAAGCCGATAATCACAGCCGGGGAGCCAGGGAAACTGGCGCCATAAGTGTTATGCGTAGGAGTGGTGATCTGGCATTCATACCAGAGTGAAGGCAGGTTGAGTCCGAGATGCGGATCATTGCAAAGGATCGGCCTTCCGCTTTTGGTTTTCGTACCAGAAACTGCCCAGTTATTACTGCCATTGTCTTTATCGGGAATAACAGGTGTCATTGCCAGGCTGCTGTCCGTAGCGCCGGTATGCAAATAACCGCCCACGGTTTCAGGTGCCTGCGGATGAAGGGAGGGGGCTTCAAATGCGGTCCCTTTGGGTATGATGGGATCCAGTGAGTCATGCAGGCTGGGATAGATCATATCCAATGCATCCTGCCCGAAATAATTGCGGGCATTGGTCATCTGCAGGTCATTGACTACCCCCCTGCCGGTAAGATCATAGGACATGAACATCAGGAAGAGATAGGTTTTCAGGGGCGACCAGTCCTCCGGTTGATAATCCAGCAATTTGTATTCAAACGGCAGTTGCTCGGGTTTGAGGGAGTGGATATATGTGTTAACCCCCTGCGTATATGCATCCAAAGTAGCCTTCATCACCGGGTTATGCTCCATCGCTGCCATGGTTTGCTCGGCGCCGTACACCATCCCCAACCGCCTGAAAAAGCGGTCCGTGGCAAGCCGCTCGGGACCAACAATTTCACTCAGCCTGCCGGCTGCCACCTGCGCCTGGAAATCCATCTGCCATAAGCGGAATTTTGCATGCAGGTATCCCTGCACATAATAGGCATCCAGGTCATCGGAAGCATAAATATGTGGCACCAGTCGATCATCCATATACACATCCACTTTGCCGTGCAAACCGGGTACCTGCAGGGAGGCGCTGAAATCCGCATCCGCTGGTTCGGCATTATGCCAGAATCCTTTCTGCGGAGATAAAAAGTACCCGAGCCTCGGCGTTTTACTGCCGCCCGCAGGCAATTGTGTGTTCAGCGCCCACACCAGGCCTGCTGTACAGATACCACTGATCAGGAAAGGCACTATTCTCATAGCAATCATTTGAATAAGGAAAAGTAATTATTTTTTCACAGTGTTACAGATTTCCTGGCCCCGTTTCGAACTTAGCAGTGCTTCTGCATACTTTCTTCCTGTTTTGTTTGTTGTCGTCCTATATGATCGAAACTTAAAGCAGCGAAGGAACCGCGAAGCAGGTACGGATGAAAACCAAGGAGGAAAGACCCAATATCGCCGGAAATACCAGGGAAACCGGGCTTAAAACACCTTCAGAAAACTGCCGGCACGGGCCGTGCACCCGGGAAAGCGGTCATCCATACCGCCCGGGAGGAATATCCCTTTAAAAGCAAGAAGAGATTGTAATTTTGCCGCATGAAACAATTCCAGGTGCCGCCGGTTTACAAGAGTCCGCTGATCAGCCGGATCAAAGAGCAAAGAAAACAGGAGGACAGAACCAAAAAGGACTTCTCACCTACCCGCCTGGTTCTGGGACCGATCGAAATATACCTGGCCCGTCACTTCGGTTTTTGCTACGGCGTGGAAAATGCCATGGAAATTGCTTTCAGTACCGTCGCAAATAATCCCGGTAAAAATATTTTCTTACTCAGTGAGATGATCCATAACCCGCAGGTGAATACGGATCTCTCTGATCTTGGGGTACAGTTTCTCCAGGATACCCATGGAAAACAACTGATCCCCTTCGATGTATTGCAGCCTGGCGATATCGTGATGATACCCGCATTCGGCACAACGCTTGAAATTGAACAACTGCTCACGGAAAAAGGCATCCGCTTACAACCTTATAATACCACCTGCCCTTTTGTTGAAAAAGTATGGAATCGCAGCGCCCAAATCGCTGAGAAAGGATACAGTATTGTGGTGCATGGCAAACCCCGGCACGAAGAAACCCGTGCCACTTTTTCGCATGCATCCCGCCACACCCCCACCGTTGTGGTGAATGATATCCGGGAAGCAGCGGAACTGGCCGGATATATTACCGGGCAAAAGAACCCGGAGAACTTTTACCGGGAATTTGAAGGACGTTATTCAGCGGGATTCCGGTGCCCGGATGACCTGCGGAAAATAGGTGTTGTAAACCAGACTACCCAACTTGCCAGTGATACCCAGGCCATTGCAGAATACCTGAAGCAGGTATACATCAACCATTTTCACCTGCAACCGCACGAGGTAGCCGGTCATTTTGCCGATACCCGCGACACCCTTTGCTATGCAACCAATGATAACCAAACTGCGGTAACCGGTATGCTGGCAACCCCCGCAGATTTTGCCCTCGTAATCGGCGGTTATAACAGCAGCAACAGTTCCCACCTGGTGGAATTATGTGAACGGAAACTGATCACTTATTTTATCGACGGACCCGACAGGCTGCTGGGTGCCGATACCATCGAACACCGAAACTGGCAGACAAAAGAGCTGATCACCATTAAAAATTATCTTCCCCCTGCAAGACCTTTGAAAATACTTATCACCAGCGGGGCCAGTTGTCCGGATGCTGTTGTGGAAAAAGTCATACGCAAGCTCGCCGGCTTTTTCAATTGTGAAGGCATCCTGGATACACTCCATTTTTCATAACCTTTTTTTGGCGCTCACAGAAGCCTTGATTCGATGAAAAGGGCTTAATTTCCCGATGGAATCACCCTGTTTAACCCACTCTATTGCGCATGACCACGGCTGTCATCATTACCCTGGTATTACTGCTGCTGATCGCTTATGCGTTTGATCTGACGGCTTCCCGTACCCGCATTCCTTCTGTCATCCTCCTGCTGGCCCTGGGCTGGCTGGTTCGGCAGGTTACCGGATATTTTTCAGTGGCTTTACCAGATCTCTCGGCTATCCTGCCGATACTGGGTACGATCGGGCTGATCCTGATTGTATTGGAAGGCTCGCTGGAACTGGAACTGAACCGATCCAAGCTGAAGCTGATCCGGCAATCCCTGCTCATGTCCCTGCTTCCCTTGTTTACCTTGGCATTTGCATTAGCAGGCTACCTGCATGGGGAATGGCATTATCCCCTGGTGGATGCCCTGCACAATGTGATACCCCTCTGTATCATCAGCAGCGCCATTGCCATTCCGAGTGTCCGCAACCTGGACGCCCGTCAAAAAGAATTCACCATCTATGAAAGCAGTCTCTCCGATATCTTCGGAGTCATCTTCTTCAATTTTGTCCTCTACAATACCAGTTTCGGGTTGGCTACCTTCGGCCGTTTCGGGCTGGAGATGGCGGGCATGCTGCTGATTTCGCTGGCTGCTACCATCGGTCTTTCCTTCCTGCTCAGCCGCATCAGCCATCCGATCAAGTTTGCACCCATCGTTTTACTGGTCATTCTGATTTATGAAGTATCCAAAGTGATGCACCTGCCTGCCCTGCTCTTCATCCTGCTGTTTGGTTTAGCGATCGGTAACCTGGATGAACTGGACCGTTTTGCCTGGATCCGTCGTTTCCGACCCGATGAACTGAACCGGGAAGTGCACAAATTCAAGGAACTCGTTATTGAGGGTACTTTTCTGATTCGGGCACTTTTCTTTTTATTATTTGGTTACCTGATACAGACCCGTGAACTGCTGGATACAAGCGCCTTGCTTTGGTCGGTAAGTATTGTTACGGCGATCTTTCTGATCAGGGCACTGATGCTGTGGATATGCCGATTGCCGGTTCGCCCCCTGGTCTTCGTGGCGCCAAGAGGATTGATCACGATCCTGCTTTTTCTTTCTATTCCGGCCGAAAAAAGCATTCCCTTTCTCAGCAGACCGGTGATTATCCAGGTCATCCTGCTGACTGCGCTGATCATGATGGTTGGATTGATGACAACAAACCCCCAAACCGATTCCCGGGTTTTGGAAGAACCCGATGCGGAACTTCCCTGATCGATTTCCTTTGCATGCCGCTGATGGCCCATCAACATCAACTAACCGGATGATCTTCCTAAAATCTTCGCTAAGTTTAGGAAGATTGCATCCCCGCAATTCCGCATGGTTCCTTAATTTTAAGCCTTACATCCTATAAATCAATTCCTGATTATGCAATATTTCCGGAAACTTGCTGCACCTGCATTGGTCTGTTTATTGCTGGCAGCCTGCCAGAACAACAATACCATTGACCGCAATGATGGACTTGCTGCATTCAGCGCCGACAGTATGCGCACCCATATCGCCATGCTGGCATCCGATTCCTTCCAGGGACGAATGCCTTTCACGATTGGTGAAACCAGAACCGTGGATTACCTGCAGCATGAATTCCGCATAGCAGGACTGGAGCCCGGTAACGGTGACAGCTACCTGCAGAAAGTGCCGATGGTCAATATCCGCACACAAGCTGCCCCTGCCATGGAAGTCAAAGGCCCCCGGGGAAGTTTTCAACTCAAAGGATTTGATGATTATGTGATCTGGACAGATAAGACCGATCCCGAAATAACCCTCAACGCCAATGACCTCGTTTTTGCGGGCTATGGCATTGTAGCGCCTGAATATAAATGGAACGATTATGCAGGGATAGATGTTAAGAATAAAGTAGTATTGGTAATGGTGAATGATCCCGGTTACGCTACCGGTGATACCTCCCTCTTCAAAGGCAAGACCATGACTTATTACGGCCGCTGGACCTACAAGTTTGAAGAAGCTGCCCGGCAGGGTGCGAAAGGCTGCCTGATCATTCACAATACCGCAGCAGCCAGTTACCCCTTCAGTGTTCCGCAGAATAATTACAATACTTCGCGGCTGCAGTTGGATAACCGGGGTCAACCAGCCCTCAACTGCGATGTAGTGGGTTGGGTATCCGGTGCTACCGCCATTAAACTGTTCCAGGCTGCCGGACTGGATACCGCCCTGATGCAGCAGGCCTGTCATCCAGGTGCCAAATCAGTGGATATGCATCTTGCCCTCAGCACTTCCATGAAAGTAAAAGCTACCTACAATACCTCGTACAACGTAATTGGTAAAATCACCGGAACCAAACATCCTGATGAAGTAATCATTTACAGCGCTCACTGGGATCATCTGGGTATTGGTATCCCGGATGAAAAAGGAGATTCCATTTATAACGGCGCGTTTGACAATGCAAGCGGCACCGCCGGTCTATTAGAACTGGCGCGCGCCTTCAAAAGCATGAAAAAACAACCCGAAAGGACCATCGTGATCCTATCCGTAACGGCAGAAGAGCAGGGCCTGCAGGGTTCCGCCTATTATGCGCAGAA
This sequence comes from uncultured Sediminibacterium sp., assembly GCA_964486805.1. Taxonomy (GTDB): domain Bacteria; phylum Bacteroidota; class Bacteroidia; order Chitinophagales; family Chitinophagaceae; genus Sediminibacterium. The sequence goes on from CAZAOR010000458.1 coordinate 10,276, forward strand.
CCCCATCTACCCTGCCGGCAAAACACTGGCGGATATCAATATGGATGAAGTAAACCCCTACGAGAAAAGAAAAGATATCGTTGTGGTAGGGCGCGGGCAGTCGGAACTGGAAGATATCCTGAAAGAAGAAGCAGCCAAAATGGGACGTTATATCTCGTATGAACCTCATCCGGAAGCAGGTAGTTATTACCGCTCGGATCATTTCAATTTTGCGAAAGCGGGCATCCCGGCACTCTTTACGAATACAGGCATTGATGTGGTCGGAAAAGGAAAGGCGTATGGACAGCAGCAGGAAGATGAATACAACAATAAACACTATCACCGGCCCTCCGATACCTACAACCCGGCCACCTGGACCATGGACGGCGGTATTGATGACCTGAAACTGTTATTCGAAGTCGGGAAACGGCTTGCTTTTGCCGATCATTTCCCGCAATGGAACAGTCAATCTGAATTCAAAGCTATCCGCGATAAAAAATAAGCAACCCATTCGATCACTGATTCTAATATTTTTTGCCTTATGAAAACACATGCTTCCAAACGCCGTAGTTTCCTGAAAGCAACGGCGGTTGCCGGTTCCGGGATGGCGCTTTTATCCGTCCTGCCCAAAAAATCTATCGCAGGTTTTAAAGCAGAACCCAAGATCCGTTTTTCGGTTATCAATATCAATCACAGCCATATCTATGGCATGGTCAACGCCGTTATCCGCGGCGGTGGCCAGTTGGTATCTGTGTATGCAAAAGAACCGGATCTGTTGGCTGGATTTGTCAGGCAATTCCCTTACGTTAAAAAAGCGGCTTCCAGGCAGGAGATACTGGAAGATCCGTCAATCCAGGTAATACTCAGCTCGGGGATTCCGGTTGAGCGTGCGCCGCTGGGTGTGGAAGTCATGCAGCATGGCAAGGATTATCTCGTTGATAAACCGGGGATTACCACGCTGGAACAATTGGCCGAAGTGCGCAAAGTTCAGAAAGCTACCAAGCGCATGTATTATATCATGTTCAGTGAACGTTTCGAAAACAAAGCCACGGTTAAAGCAGGAGAGTTGGTGCAGGCCGGCGCCATCGGACAGGTCATGCAGACTATTGGCATCGGGCCGCACCGCATCAGCCTGAGCAGCCGACCCGACTGGTTTTTTGATAAAAAGAAATTTGGCGGTATCATCTGCGATATCGGCTCACACCAGTTTGACCAGTTTCTGTTTTTCACCGGATCAACCACCGGCGAAATCGTTGCCTCGCAGGTCGCCAATTTCCATCATCCGCAATATCCCAACTTCGAAGACTTTGGGGACGTGATGATGCGGGGTAATGGTGGTGCAGGGTATATCCGGCTGGACTGGTTCACGCCGGATGGCCTGAAATCCTGGGGAGATGGCCGTCTGACCATTTTAGGTACCGAAGGATATATTGAGGTGCGCAAAAATATTGATATCACCCTGCATGATTCCGGCAATCACCTGTATATGGTTAACCAGAAAGAAGCAGTACATATTGATTGTAACAACCTGGTTTTACCTTTTGGAGAACAGTTTGTAAATGATGTGCTGAACCGGACGGAAACATCCATGACCCAGGCCCATTGCCTGTTAGCAACTGAAATGGCATTGAAAGCACAGAAAAATGCGCAAATGATCCACGTAACCAAATAAAAGAGCCGGTTGAAAAGTAAAAGCAATGACAGGGGTGAACACTGAGCGCAAATCGTTGATGGGTATTACCCTAAAATTTGGCATGATTGCCATGACCACTATTATTTTACTGGCCTGCAAGCGCAACAAGGATCAGGAGGTAAAACTACAGGCAGCAAAAGATTCGGCGCTCTCCTGTCATTCCAATATCCCTGCACGATTTTCAACGGCTACGGTTGCTGCAAAAGACAGTGCTGCCTCTAACGCCGGGAAAACAACCGTTTCGCATGCCGGCATGGTTTTCATACCGGCCGGATCCATGGAAATGGGCGCTGCAGACCAGGAGGGCAGAAGAGATGAATATCCGCAACACAAAGTACAGTTGCGGGGTTTCTGGATCGACGCCACAGAAGTGACCAATGCCCAGTTCCGTGCATTTGTGGAAGCAACCGGATACGTGACCACGGCAGAGAAAGCAGTTGACTGGGAGGAGATGAAAAAACAATTGCCACCGGGTACACCTAACCCACCCCCGGAACAACTGGCACCCGCTTCCCTGGTTTTTGAAAAGAACCCAGGTGCTTTGAATCTCGCGGATTATTCGCAATGGTGGCGTTGGGTGCCGGGCGCCAACTGGCGTCATCCTCAGGGGCCGCAATCAGATATCCGGGGAAAAGACAATTATCCCGTGGTACATATCAGTTGGTATGATGCACAGGCTTACTGTAAATGGGCGGGTAAAAGATTGCCTACTGAAGCAGAATGGGAATATGCAGCCCGTGGCGGCCTGGCTGAAAAAAAATATCCCTGGGGGGATGAGGATATTGAAAGCGGCAAACCCAAGGCCAATACCTGGCAGGGCCGGTTCCCGGCAGTGAATACGGACTGGGATCATTTTGACCGCGCCGCACCGGTAAAATCCTTCGCCCCGAACGGTTATGGCCTCTATGATATGGCCGGTAATGTTTGGGAATGGTGCAACGACTGGTATCGCCCCGACTATTATGCACATTCACCTGCCAACGATCCCAAAGGTCCTGAACAGTCATATGATCCGGATGAGCCAACCATCCCCAAAAAAGTGGTAAGAGGGGGATCATTTCTGTGTAATGCCAGCTATTGTAAAGGGTACCGGGTAACTTCCCGAATGAAATCCTCGCCCGATACCGGGCTGGAGCATACCGGGTTCCGTTGTGTGTCGGATCAATAGCCCTTCGATCGTCAAACCATGCTTATGCGCCAATATGCACTTGCACTTTTACTACTGCTTTTTTTGCAGGTCAGTAAAGCCCAAACCCCACTGAAGGCAGTCTCCGCATTTTTAGAAACCCTGGATCCTGCCCAGAAAAATGAAACGGTATTTCCTTTCGATGACGGCGAGCGGCTGAACTATCATTTCATACCCTTTGTGCGGAAAGGAATCACATTCAACGAAATGAACTGGCAGCAGCAGGCTGCCGCCATCCGGCTGATGCGCAGTTGCCTGAGTGAAAATGCCTATGAAAAAACCCGGCAGATCCGGGAAATGGAACGCGTGCTGAAAGCTATGGAAAAAAGAAAGCCGGATGATCATTACCGGGATTCCGGAAATTATCATTTCTCCATCTTCGGGATCCCCTCAGTAGATGCTATCTGGGGCTGGCGATTTGAAGGGCATCATATTTCCTTCAATTTTACGTTCCGGAAAAACCGGATGGTATCGGGCACGCCCGCTTTTCTCGGCAGCAACCCCGGTGTTGTCATGGAAGGCACACTAAAGGGGCGTGAAATACTGAAGGATGAAACGGAATATGGCCAGCAGTTCCTGGCCGCATTATCAGCCGGCCAGTTAAAAAAAGCCATTGCAGACACTGTTACACCGAATGAAATATTATCGGCCGACAAAAGAAAAGTGCTGATGCAAAATAACATGGGCATTGCTTATCCCGATCTTTCTGCCCCACAGCAAGCCATGCTAAGGAAACTGATTGATGTCTATGTACATCGCTTTACGCATTTGTTTGCAGAGGATATGCTGCAGGAAATACAAAACGCCGGGCTGGATAAACTTCGCTTTACCTGGATCGGAGATACAACACCCGGACCAGGGCATCCGCACTATTATCGTGTTATGGGGCCTACCCTGCTGATTGAATACGACAATACCCAGGACCATGCTAATCATGTACATTCTGTGGTACGAGACCTCCAGCACGATTTTGGCGGAGATGCCCTGCTGGAACATTACCAAACTGCCCATAATCATCCTTGATATGAAATTTCTTACCCTTGCCGCAATCTGCCTGTTTATCTGCCTGAACGGATGGACGCAGCAAAAGCCTGCTTATATCCTGTATAACGCCAAAGGCAAGAAAGTCGGGTTTGATAAAATGATCCGCTTGCTTTCCGGTAACGATATCGTCCTGTTTGGTGAATATCACAACAATCCAATCGCACACTGGATGGAACTGGAGATTGCCATGGCCTTGCATGAAAAACGGCAACTGGTGATCGGCGCTGAAATGTTTGAAAGGGATAACCAGGATGCCGTAGAGGATTATTTAGCGGGTAAAAAAGATGAAAAGGAGCTGGCCCTTGCGGCCCGTTTATGGAAGAACTACCCGACTGATTATGCCCCGGTATTGAATTTTGCCAAAGAACAACACCTGGTTTTTGCAGGCACCAATATTCCCCGGCGCTATGCCAGTCTGGTGGCACATGGCGGGTTGGAAGCCCTGGATACAATTGCCCCCGCAGAAAAAGCCTGGATTGCTCCCTTGCCCATCCCTTATGATCCGGCATTACCAGGCTATCGAAAAATGCTGTCCATGATGGGCGCTGGTCATGGAGGCGAAAACCTGCCAAAGGCTCAGGCCATCAAAGATGCAACCATGGCCTGGTTCCTGCTGAAATACCGGAAACAGGGGGATCTGTTTTTCCACCTGAATGGTTCTTATCATTCCGATAACCATGACGGTATCGTCTGGTATCTGAACCAATATCAACCCGGACTTAAAATCAATACCATCAGTACCGTTTCGCAGAAAGATATTCAATCGCTGTTGCCGGAAAATAAAGGCATCGCTGATTTTATCATTTGTGTGGACACCAATATGACCAACACCTATTGATCCTTCATGAAACAATTCTGCTTGTATATCTTATTGCTATTGGGAGGATTCTCTGCCCGGGAAGTAAACGGACAAACGCGCAGCTTTGACAGTTATACGAATGAATTATTGTTCAATGTTTTCCGCGACAAGCCAGATACCGCCATTTCGGAATTCATCAGGCTGTATGTTCCGGAATTGCTGAAAAAAAACACCAAGCCTGCCTTCACCGGAACAGCCGGACAACAAAGAGTGGAAGAGGTACACAGTTTCGTATTCAAACGCCACCCTTTTTTCAATGGAAAATTTGCCGTTGGCAAACTGCAATTTTTCTGTACCCGTTTTATACCCGCTAATACAGTAGCCGTCTATGATATAAGCCTGGTTTTGGAATTTGATGACCAGGTTTCGGCAGAGCAGGCTTTCTCAGACCTGATCG